>NZ_JBMDIJ010000100.1:0-18750 GCF_057808595.1 Pseudomonas sp. FG98
ACCTCCCGCAGCTGGCGGCGGGGTGGGTGGCGGCGATGAGGCCAGTGAAATTTTCGAAAAACTTCAGCCTTTTTTCGGCGGCGGCGAAATCCGGTTCAGCACCGTATTGCCGTCCTTGTCCTGGGTCAGGTACACCGGCAGCACCTTGGGCAGGGTGCGCACCAGCTTCTTCACGTCGCTGGTGTTGTAGATACCGCTGATGCGCACGCTGCCGGTGCTGGCGTCGGCCAGGCGCAGCGGGCTGTCGAGGTAGCGGTTGATCAGCGGCAGGGCCTGGTCGAGGGTCAGGTTGTCGATCACCAGCTTGCCATTGCGCCAGGCCAGGCTGGAGTCGCTGGCGTAGGTCTGGTTCAGGCTCGGCTCCAGGTTGCCGGCCTGGTACTGGGCCTGCATGCCCGGTCCAAGGCGGTAGCCGCTGCCGAGCTTGAAGCTCTCGCTGCTGACCAGCACCGAACCTTCCACCAGGGTCACCTTGACCTGGTCGCGGTACTTCCACACGTTGAACTGGGTCCCGGTCACCTGGGTCTGGCCGCTGCCGGCACGGACCACGAAGGGATGCTGGGTATCATGGTGGACCTTGAAGAACGCCTCGCCCTTGCTCAGGGTGACCCGGCGCTGGTCCTTGAAATTCATGTAGCGCAGGGACGTGCCGAGGTTCAGCTCGACCTCGCTGCCATCGCCGAGGGTCACGGTGCGACGACTATCAGTGCTTTCCACCGACTGGTAATCGTTGGGCAGCCAGCCCTGGTCCCAGCCGACCCAGCCGGCCAGGGGCAGGGCGAGCAGGGTGATGACCGCGGCCGAGGCATAGTGCCGGGCCCGTTGCGGCTGGCGCCGGGGCTTGATCGGCAGTTGCAGGATTTGCGCAGCAGCGGCAGCCGGGGCCGGGGAGCGCGGGAGCTGGTCGGCGGTGATCCAGATCTCCTGCATCGCCTCGAATTCCTGGCGATGCAGCGGGCTGGCGGTCAGCCAGTCGGCGAACTCGGCTTGTTCCTGCTCGCTGCAGTCACCCGCATGCAGGCGCATGCACCAATGCGCAGCGGCATCGGTGATGGCGTTGAGTTCGTCGTCGCTGGGGCTGGCCTGATTCATTGATACTCCCGGTTTTGGCCATTCTACCCTTGCGCGGCGAGGCTTCGGAACCGAGATCATGGCGAATCACTATCAGTTGTGGGATTTATTTGCAGGAAATTCCCTGCAAAATCGATTTTTTCCGCACAAACCGACCAATGGTCGGAAAATCCGGCGCGCCAGATGCGCACCGGGGTTTTCCGCTGACTCAGAATTGCTCGGCGTCGAGTTGGTACAGGCTGGCGCTGCCGGCGTGGATGCTGGCTTGCAAAGACAGTACCCGTGGCAGCAAACGGGCGAAGTAGAAGGCTGCGGTGGCCAGCTTGGCCGCATAGAACGCCGGCTCCTCGGCCTGCCGCGCCTGGGCGACGGCGGCCATCCGCGACCACATGTAGGCATAGGCCACGTAACCGAACAGATGCAGGTATTCCACCGATGCCGCGCCCACCGCATTGGCGTCCGCGCCGACCTGCTCGCGCAGCCACAGGCTGGTGCTCTCCAGGCGTTGCAGAGCATCCAGCAGGGCTGCGGCGTGGGGCGGTTCGCTCTCGCAGAAGGTGCGGATTTCCGCTGCCAGCAGTGCCAGCGACTGCCCGCCATCGGCCACCACCTTGCGCCCCAGCAGGTCCAGGGCCTGGATGCCGTTGGTGCCCTCGTAGATCTGCGCGATGCGCACATCGCGTACCAGCTGTTCCTGACCCCATTCACGGATATAGCCGTGGCCGCCAAATACCTGTTGGCCGAGCACACAGCTTTCCAGCCCGGTATCGGTGAAGAACGCCTTGGCCACCGGCGTCAGCAGTGCCACCAGGCGTTGCGCGGTGTCGCGCTCGGCGGCGTCCTCGGCATATTTGGCGAGATCCAGCTGCTGCCCGACATAGGTGGCGAAGGCCCGTCCGCCCTCGGTCAGGGCGCGCATGCTCAGCAGCATGCGGCGCACATCGGCATGGACGATGATCGGGTCGGCAACCTTGTCCTTGGCTTGCGGTCCGGTCGCCGCGCGACTCTGCAGGCGATCCCGGGCATAGGCCACGGCACTCTGGTATGACGCCTCGGCGCAGCCGATGCCCTGGATGCCGATGGACAGCCGCTCGTAGTTCATCATGGTGAACATCGCCGCCAGCCCGCGGTTGGGCTCGCCGACCAGGTAGCCGACCGCGCCGTCGAAGTTCATCACGCAGGTGGCCGAGGCCTTGATGCCCATCTTGTGCTCGACCGAGCCGCAGCTGACTGCATTGTCCACGCCCAGGTTGCCCTGTTCGTCGACCATGCGCTTGGGCACCAGGAACAGCGAGATACCCTTGGGCCCGGCTGGCGCGTCCGGCAGTTTCGCCAGGACCAGGTGGATGATGTTGTCGGTCAGGTCCTGGTCGCCGCCGGTGATGAAGATCTTGGTCCCGCTGATGGCGTAGCTGCCGTCGATCAGCGGCTCGGCCTTGCTGCGGATGATGCCCAGATCGGTGCCAGCATGGGGTTCGGTCAGGCACATGGTGCCGGCCCATTCGCCGCTGTACAGGCGCGGCAGGTACAGGGCGCGCAGGGCATCGCTGGCGTGGGCGTCGATGGCCAGGCAGCAACCGGCGCTCAGCGCCGAGTACAGGCTGAACGAGCAGTTGGCTGCGTAGAGCATTTCCTCGAACTGCACCGCGAGCATCTTCGGCATGCCCATGCCGCCATGCTCCGGATTGCCCGCCAGGCCGACCCAGCCGCCCTCGCGGTAGGTGCGCCAGGCCTCCTTGAAACCGTCCGGGGTGGTGACCTTGCCGGCGTCGAAGCCGACCCCCTGTTCGTCGCCGCTGCGGTTGAGCGGGGCAATCAACTGGCCGGTGATCTTCGCCGCCTCTTCGAGGATGGCATCGGCGGTCTCGCCGTCCACCGCTGCCGCCAGGGCCGGCAGCCGGGCCCATTGGGCCGGGCCCTGGAACACTTCATGGAGGACGAAGCGCATGTCGCGCAGCGGGGCATTGAATTCAGGCATCGTGGTTCTCGTAATAAAGGAAGAGGGATCAGAGCGCCTTGGCCCAATCGCGCAGCAGGTACTTCTGGATCTTGCCGGTGGAGGTCTTCGGCAGTTCGCGGAAGATCACGGTCTTGGGCAGCTTGAAGCCGGCCAGGTGCTCGCGGCAGAAGGCGATGATCTCGGCCTCGCGAGTGTCCTCGCAGCCGGGCTTGAGGGTGATCCAGGCGCAGGGCGTCTCGCCCCATTTCTCGTCCGGGCGGGCGACCACCGCCGCTTCCAGCACGGCCGGATGGCGATACAGGGTGTCTTCCACCTCGATGGTGGAGATGTTCTCGCCGCCGGAAATGATGATGTCCTTGAGCCGGTCCTTGATCTCGACGTAGCCGTCCGGGTGGCACACGGCGAGGTCGCCGGTATGGAACCAGCCACCGCGGAAGGCCTCGGCGGTGGCCTCGGGGTTCTTCAGGTAGCCCTTCATTACCGTGTTGCCGCGCATGAAGATCTCGCCCAGGGTGTTGCCATCGCGGGCGACGGGCTCCAGGGTCTGCGGGTCGGCGACCATCAGCCCTTCGAGGGTGGCGTAGCGCACGCCCTGGCGCGATTTGATCCGTGCGCGCTCCTGCAGCGGCTTGTCATCCCACTCGGCATGCCAGGCGCAGACCGTCACCGGGCCGTAGACCTCGGTCAGGCCATAGACGTGGGTGACCTTGATGCCCATTTCCTCCACCGCACCGATCACCTTGGCCGGCGGCGCCGCGCCGGCGACCATGGCATTGACCGGATGATCGATGGCTGCCTTGGCCGAGTCGGGCATGTTGATCAGCGCATTGAGCACGATCGGCGCGCCGCACAGGTGGCTGACCTGATGCTCGCGGATCAGGGTAAGGATCTTCTGCGGATCTACCCGACGCAGGAACACATGGGTGCCGGCCAGGGCCGTCACGGTCCAGGGGTAGCACCAGCCGTTGCAGTGGAACATCGGCAGGGTCCACAGGTACACCGGATGGTTGCCCATGGCCCAGGTCATCTGGTTGCCCAGCGAGTTGAGGTAGGCGCCGCGGTGGTGATAGACCACGCCCTTGGGGTTGCCGGTGGTGCCGGAGGTGTAGTTCAGCGAGATTGCCTGCCACTCGTCCTCGGGCCACTGCCAGGCGAACTGCGGATCGCCCTCGGCGAGGAAGGCCTCGTAGTCCAGTGCGCTGACCGCGCAACCCTCGCCGTATTCCGGGTCATCGACATCCACCACCAGCGGCGGGTGCGCCATCAGTTGCAGGGCGGCGGCGATCACCTTGTGGAATTCGCGGTCGGTGATCAGCACCTTGGCTTCGCCGTGTTCCAGCATGAAGGCGATGGCTTCGGCGTCGAGTCGTACGTTGAGGGCGTTGAGCACAGCACCGATCATCGGCACGCCGAAGTGCGCTTCGAGCATCGCCGGAATGTTCGGCAGCATCACCGCCACCGTATCGCCCTGGCCGATGCCGCGTCCGGCCAGGGCACTGGCCAGGCGCCGGGAGCGCTGGTAGGTTTCCCGCCAGTTGCGGCGGATCGAGCCATGGATGACGGCGGGGTAGTCGCCATACACGGCGGCGGTGCGTTCGATGAAGCTCAGGGGAGTCAGGGCGACGTGGTTGACAGGGGCGGGCTGCAGGCCCTGGGAGAAGATCGACATGAAAGCATGGTCCTGTGCAGGAGGCAGCCGCACTCGCGTGCTGGCTGAAACCTCCGATGGCTGATTGTTAGCTCTGATCAGGTTTCATGGAACGGGCTCACGGGGCGCCGGTTCCGCTGCGTCAATTTTTACGCTGTTCGCCATGTTACTTGGAAGATAGACTATAGCAATATGGTACAAATACTATAAAAACGGCGGAGCCCCTATTGTGACGCTCATTCCCTCGGCCTTGCTCGACAAGGACCCGCAACCCTCGCTGCTGCTCGATGCCAACGCTGTGTTGCGCGCGGCCAACCCGGCCATGCTCGGCGAACTCAATGGCTGGCCGCCGCAAAGCCTGGCGGTACTGCTGCCAGCCAACCATGCCGCGCTGGTCAGCGCCTGCCTCGGCCAGCAGCGGGCGATCGCCGAGGTCGAGAGCCTGGCCGGCGAGCGCATCCTGCTGTGGACCTTCATTCCCGCCGGCGACGATCTGGTCATCGCCCGCTGCCGCGACGCTACCAGCGAGCGCCGTGCCGAGCGCGAGGCGGCCCAGGCCCGGCGGCTGTACCGGCTGATCACCGAGAACACCACCGACCTGATTTCCCGGCACACCCCCGACGGCTGTTTCCTCGACGCCTCGCCGGCCTCGTACCGCCTGCTCGGCTATTGGCCGGAAGAGCTGCGCGGCGTGAAGGTACAGACCCTGCTGCATCCCCAGGACTGCCGCCAGTACCTGACCCAGGCCTCGGCGGCGCTGGAGCGCGACGGCTACCAGACCATGACTTGCCGGGTCCGCCATCGCGACGGCCGCGACCTCTGGTTCGAGATCGCCAGCCGGGCCATCCGCGAAACCTACACCGGCGCGGTGGTGGAGATCGTCAGCGTCTCGCGGGATATCAGCGTGCGCATCGAGGCCCAGGAAAACCGCCGGCGCCTGGCCGAAGTGGTGGAGGCCAACACCGACCTGGTGCTGTTCACCGATCCGGATGGCCGTCTGACCTACCTCAACCGTTCGGCCCGCCGCGCCCTTGGTCTGACCGAGGTGCAACTGGCACCGCGTCTGGGCGATCTGCTCGACGGCGAGGCCCGCCAGCGCCTCGACGATGAAGGCTGGCAGCGTGCCGAGCGCGAGGGCGTGTGGCAGTGCGAGGCGCGCCTGGCACCGCACAACGGCGCTGCCGCGTTTCCGGTCTCCCTGGTGCTGCTGGCCCATAGCGCCGCAGGCGGCGAGCGCTACTACTCGCTGGTGGCCCGCGACATGACCGAGCGCGAACTGCGCGAAACCCAGCAGCGCCGTCATCAGGACGAACTGGCCCACACCGCGCGCCTGGTGACCCTCGGCGAGCTGGCCTCGGGTATCGCCCACGAAATCAACCAGCCGCTGGCCGCGGTACTCAACTACGCCGCCGCCAGCCAGCGTTACCTGCACGCCCTGGAGCGCGACCCGCAAGCAGCCGGCCGGGTTGCCCAGGGTTTGCAGCGGATCAGCGAACAGGCGACCCACGCCGCCGAGGTGATCAAGCGCCTGCGTGCCTTCCTGCGCAAGGAGCCGCGACGCCTGCAGGCGCTGTCGGTGGCCGAGGTCGCGCGCGAGGCGGTCCGTCTGTGTGCCTGGGAAGCGGCGCAGGCGCAGGTGACGATCGAGCAACGAATGACCGACAATCTGCCGCCGGTCTACGCCGACCGGGTGCTGCTGGAGCAGGTCCTGCTCAATCTGCTGCGCAATGCCATCGACGCCAACCGCGAGCAGCAGCCGGGGCAGCCGTCGCGGATCGTGCTGCGGGGGGAACAGGAAGGCGGTCGCCTGCTGGTCCAGGTCATCGACCAGGGCCCGGGCGTGGCGCCGGAACAACTGGACGGCATCTTCACGCCTTTCACCACCAGCAAGCCGGAAGGGTTGGGCCTGGGCTTGAGCATGAGCCGCAGTATCGTCGAGGGTTTCGGCGGCACTCTCACGGCCGGTCCGGGGCAGGGCGGGGGATTGATTCTGAGCTGTCGGCTGGCGCCGGCGGCAAGTGTTTGAACAAGAGGGCTTTTCATGCAGGTCATGCAGGATCCGAAGGTCTATGTGGTCGACGACGACCAGGGCATGCTCGACTCCACGGTCTGGCTGCTGGAGTCGGTGGGCCTCAAGGCGTTGCCGTTCACCAGTGGCCAGGCCTTTCTCGACGCTTGCGACGGCGACCTGCCGGCCTGCGTGCTGCTCGATGTGCGCATGCCCGGCATGGGCGGGCTGAGCGTGCAGGAAGCGTTGCGGGCCAGGGGGCTCGAGGTGCCGGTGATCTTCGTCAGCGGGCATGCCGACGTGCCGATCGTGGTGCGCGCGTTCAAGGCCGGCGCCTGCGACTTCATCGAAAAGCCGTACAACGACCAGATGCTGCTGGACAGCGTGCAGGAAGCCTTGGGCCGTTCCTCGAAGATCCAGGTTGGCAGCCGCCAGCGTGCAGCGGTGCAGGCGCGGATCGATAGCCTCACGTCACGGGAACGGGATGTCTTCGTGCCGCTGCTCAAGGGCTATACCAACCGCGAGATCGCCGAGCAGTTGGAAGTCAGCGTGAAGACCGTCGATTTGTACCGCTCGCGGGTGATGAAGCGCATGCAGGCGGAGCATCTGCCCGAGCTGGTGGGAATGGCGATTGCCTGTGGGGTTGTCGAGCCTCTGAATCTTCGCTGAACGCCAGGGCCTCATCGCTGGCAAGCCAGCTCCCACAGGGCAAGCGGTGTACGCGGTCCTTGTGGGAGCTGGCTTGCCAGCGATGAGGTCCGAAAGAACAATCAATTTTTCAGATCAGGAACGCCGCCCCAGCAACAACCCGATCACCAGCCCGAACCCCGCCGAAACCGCCACTGTCTGCCACGGATGCCCGCCGATATAGCTTTCGGTGGCATCCACCACCGGCTTCGCCTTGTCACGCACATTGCCCACCGCATGCCCGGCCTGTTTCAACTTGAGCTGCAACTGCGCACGCAGGGTCTCGGCTTCTTCGCCGACCAGTGCCGCACTGTCGTTAAGCAGCTTTTCCGACTCTTCGATCAACGCCTGCAACTCGCTGAACGCCTGGTCCTTGATCTGCTCGCTGTCGCTGTGCTGGGTGGTTTTCCTGGCCATCTACGCTTCCTCGGATAAGTGATCGTCAATCCTTAATGGATGCCCGCAGGTACGGAAAAGTTGCAGTCGTTTGCAGGGCATCGGCGGCTACAGTGTAAGATAGCGCCCATTTTCAAGCGGCAGGAATTACCCCATGAGTTTCAATCTGGCCAACAAGAGCTTCGCTGAACGGGCCGAGATCGAAGACGAAAAAGCCCGGCTCTTTGCCATGTGGCAAACCAACCTGGCCAAGGCCAAGGGCGAAGCCGCCCGCCTGATCGGCGAAAAGCCACGGCGCAAGGGTAAGTGGGCGGAATGGGTGCGGGCCGAGCTGGACGGCATGTCGCCGCCCGAATACGCCAACATGGTGCGTAGCGAGGTCAACAAGCTGATGGCCGCAGCCAGCGCCAGCAAGGCCTAACGCGGCAGTTCGAAGGTGCCACGGTCGCTGAAGCGGCGCGTGCCGAAAGCACCACCGGCCAGCTTGCCGTGCACCTCGTAGGGCAGCCCGTCGAGGCTGTTCATCTGGCTCAGGCCCAGGGCCTGACGCATCACCGAAAACGCCGTGATACTGACCGGTACCACCACGATCTGCTCGCTGAAGCGGCCAATGCTGCCGCGTTGGTCGCTGACCCCGGCGGCCAGCGGTTGACCGTTGACCTCCAGGTTCAACGCCACGCCATCGAACTCGATCGGCGTCTCGTTGGGGTTCTGCACCCGCAACTTCACCGCCATGCGTAGCTCCAGGTCCTGGCCGGACAGGGGATCGATACCGATCACGCTGATGTTCACCGGATCGCGGCCCTGGAACAGCGCGCAGGCCGACAGGGTCAGGATCAGGAACAGGCCGGTGAGGTGGCGCAAGAGGCGGGGCATGGGGGATTTCTCCACTGGCTGGGTGCCCTCGAGTGTGGCAAATGCTTGTCAACGTTGAAAGTCGGACACAACTTGAAAGATACTGTTTCTCATTCACGTCCGACATTTCCTCCCACCGGCGATCTTTCCCACCCATGCTGACGTCCCCCGCATCCGGGCTGCTGGCCAGTTTCCAGGAGCATTACGATGACCTCCTGCAGTTCCTGACCCGGCGCATGAACGACCGCCAGCGCGCGGCCGACGTCGCCCAGGAAACCTGGCTCAAGCTGGTCAAGATCGACGAGCAGGAGGTGCCGGTACTGCACGCCCGCAGTTTCATCTTCCGCGTCGCCGGCAACCTGGCCATCGACACCCTGCGCCGCGAGCAGCGCCAGGAAAGCAACCTCGGCGACAGCGATGCGGCGGTGCAACTGGTCTGCCCGGCACCGGCGCCGGAAGCCACGCTGCTGGCCCGGGAGCGCCTGGCGATGCTCGATGAAGCCCTGCTGCAACTTTCCGACAATGCCCGCCAGGCGCTGCTGCTCAATCGTGTCGAGGGCCTGACCCAGGCGCAGATCGCACAACGGCTGGGCGTTTCCGAAAGCATGGTGGCAAAATACATCGGCCAGGCCCTGCGCCATTGCCGGGACTGGCTCAAGCACAACCATGACTGAAGCGCGCATGTCCTCCGAACCCCAGCCCCTGATCGATCTGTCCGACGCCGCCATCGACTGGCAGGTCCTGCTGCACTCGGGCAATGCCAGTGCCGCCGACCACGAGCGCTACCAGCGCTGGCGCCGGCTCAGCGTCGAGCACTTGCTCGCCGCCGAGGAAGCCGAGGCGCTGTGGGGCGATATCGGCCACACCGAGGCCGCCGTGCAGCTGCCGCTTCAGGCCACGCCGCGGCGTCGTTACCGCGGCGCGGCCATCGCCGCCTCGCTGTTGCTGGCGCTGGTCGCCTACGGCGGCTGGCAACAGGCCCCGGCACTGCTGGCCGACTACCACACCAGCACCGGCGAGCGCCGCACCATCACCCTGGAAGACGGCTCGCGGGTCACCCTCAACAGCGCCAGCGCGTTTTCCGTGAAGTACAACGATGAGCGCCGCGTGGTGTCCCTGCGCGAAGGCGAGGCCTTGTTCGAGCCGGCGCAGGATCCCCGGCCCTTCGTGGTCGACAGCGGCGGCGAGGCGGTGCAGGGCAATGACGCGGTGTTCAGCGTGCGCCGCCAGGGCAAGGCCAGCAGCGTGGTGGTCGCCCGTGGCGAGGCCCGGATTGGCACACGGGTGCTGGCTGCCAGCCCGGACGCCCAGGCACAGACCGCCTGGCAGCGCGGCAAGCTGATCTTCAATGGCCGCCCGCTGCGCGAGGTGATCGCCGAACTGGAGCGCTACCAGCACGGGCGCATCCTGATTTCCGACAGCCAACTGGGCGCCTTGCCGGTCAGTGGCGTGTTCGACCTCAACGATCCCCACGGCCTGCTCAGCACGCTTGAGCAACGCTACGCGCTGAAGGTCACCTACCTGCCCTGGCTGGCCGTTCTGTACTGATTTTTCCCGTCGATAAAAAATTTTCGAAATGTCGCTGCAAGTTCCGCGCAGCCGAATCGTCGTAGTGAGACTGATCAGCAATCCATTCTCATTTACGTATTCGTCTGGAATAAAACAGTGAAAGGTCCGTCCCCGTCCTCAGCACGTTCCCCCCGTTCCTTCAAACAGGCCCTGCTGGCCTCGGCCGTGGCCGCTGGCCTTTGCGGCGCTGTTGCCGCCCATGCCGCCGAAGCGGCCACGCCGGCGCAGATCAGCGCTTCCCAGGCCCGCCAGGTCAGCCTCGACCTGCCTGCACAGAGCCTCGACCAGACCCTGACCCAGTTCGCCGACCAGGCCGACCTGCACCTGCTGTTCACCACCAGCGATGTCGCCGGGCTGAGCAGCCCGGGCCTGCGCGGCAGCTACAGCATCGAACAGGCCCTGCAGGAGTTGCTGGCCGGCAGCGGCATGAGCTGGCAGTTCAGCGATGCGCGCACGGTGATCCTGCGCAAGAGCGCACCCCAGGCTGCGTTGAACCTCAAGCCGATCGAGGTCAGCGTGGCTTCGCGTACCAGCACCTCGATCAGCGAGATTCCCGGCACCGTCTGGGTGGTCGACCAAGAGCAGCTCAAGGAGCAGATCAGCAGCGGCGTCAGCCTCAAGGAGGCTATCGGCAAGCTGGTCCCCGGCCTCGACCTGGCCCCGGAAGGGCGCACCAACTACGGTCAGAACATGCGCGGGCGCAACGTCCTGGTGATGATCGACGGGGTCAGCCAGAACAGCTCCCGTGGCTTGTCCCGGCAGTTCGACAGCATCTCGCCGTTCAACGTGCGGCGGGTCGAAGTGCTGTCCGGGGCCAGCGCCATCTACGGTGGCGGCGCCACCGGCGGCATCATCAACATCGTCACCAAGAAGGGCGAACCGGGCCCGGCGCAGTTCGAAACCCAGATCGGCGCCAGCAGCGGCTTCAATAACAGCGACGACCTGTCGACCCGCATCGCCCAGTCGGTCAGCGGTGGCAACGAGCGCATCAATGCCCGCCTGGGCGTCTCCGCCGAGCAGAACGAAGCCTTCTACGACGGCGCCGGCGAACAGATCTTCATCGACAACACCCAGACCGACCTGCAATACAACCGCACCATCGACGTGATGGGCAGCCTCGGCCTGCAATTCAACGACGAGCAGAGCCTCGACCTGCTGGCCCAGTACTACGACTCGGGCAACCACGGCAGCACCGGCATCTACTTTCCGCACCTGAACTACAACGCACCGTCCGATCTGGAAGACGCCGAACTGCGCAGCGGCCTGTCCAGCGACCTGGAGCCGCAGACCCGGCGCCTGCTGCTCAACGCCAACTACCACCATGCCGACGTGCTCGGCCAGGACTTCTACCTGCAGGCCTCGTACCGCAAGGAAGATGACAACTTCTACCCGTTTCCCTACTACAACACCGGCAAGCCGACCGGCTCCAAGGGCGTGTACTTCGCCGCCTCGCAACAGAACTTCGAGGTGTCCAGCCTGAAAGCGCTGTTTGCCAAGCAATGGGACAGCCTCAAGCTGACCTACGGCGTCGACCTCGACCGCGAGCGCTTCAACGCCGAGCAGACCACCTTCGATGCGCGCACCTCGTCGAGCAGCGGCGGCCTCGACCTGGACGCGGCGAGCAAGGCGCCGCGTTACCCCAGCTATCGGGTCGACGGCCTGTCCGCCTACGCCCAGCTGGACTGGCACCTGACCGACAACCTGACCCTGTCCGGTGGCGCCCGGCGCCAGCAGATGGATGTCGATGTCGGCAACTTCAAGGGCATTCCCGGCGGCAGCAACGACTACCAGGTCAACCTGTACAACCTCGGTGCCATCTACGACTTCAAGAACGGCCATCAGGTCTGGACCAACTACGGCGAAGGCTTCGACCTGCCGGACCCAGCCAAGTACTACGGCAAGGCCGGCCTGAGCGTCGATGACAACCCGCTGGCCGGAATCAAGAGCCGTCAGGTGGAAATGGGCTGGCGCTATGCCGATGTGGATTGGGACGCCCAGGCCGCGGTGTACTACATCTGGTCGGACAAGGTCATCAGCACCGACTCGGCGACCCTGACCATCAATGTCGAAGACAAGAAGAGCCGCGACTTCGGCTTCGAAGGCGCCCTGACCCGGCGTTTCGAAAGTGGCTGGGAGGCGGGCAGCACCCTGCACCTGGTGCGCTCGGAGGAAGAAGACGCCAGTGGCGACTGGATCAAGCGCGACGCCCGTTATGCCTCGCTGTCCAAGTCCACCGCCTTCGTCGGCTGGAAAGGCGACGGGCGCAACGCGCGGTTGCAGGCCAACCACGCCTTCACCCTCGAAGACGATGCCGACCACAAGATCACCGGCTACACCACCTTCGACCTGCTGGGCAGCCAGGAAACCGGCTTCGGCACCTTCAGCGCCGGTATCCAGAACCTGCTGGACAAGCAATACAGCACCGTCTGGGGCCAGCGCGCGACGCTGTTCTACTCGCCGACCTACGGCCCGGCCTACCTCTACGACTACCAGGGCCGCGGGCGCACCTACACCCTGACCTGGTCCATGGCCTACTGAGTCGTGCCAGCGCCGGGGCCACCAGGGCAAACACTTTCCTCGTAACAAAATGAATCACCTGCGTCGGCCCCGGCGCTTTCTTGACGAACCTCTTGCGCCTTAGGCTATCCAACCGTTGGAGATGCCCACTGTGCGGGAGGTGCCCCATGTCACATCCAAGCCTGTCGATATTGCTCGCTGCCGTCCTCGCCGTTTTCGGCGCAGAAGCATTGGCTGCCAGCGACAACAACCCGCACAACAGCCCGATCCGCGATATCAATCCCAATAGCCAGCAAGGCAGCGTGCCGGACACGCCACCCGTGCGCGGCCCGTCCACCCAACCCATCTCACGCCCGCCGACCCTGGAAAACCGCGGTATCGGCAACGGCAACAATCTGCGCCGCGAACAGCAGGCGCCGCGTCTGGAACCCACTCGTCCGCCCCGCGACTCACAGCGCCTGCCGTGATCGCCTGAAGAAAGGAATCCTGCATGACCTCACGATCCTGGCTGCTCGCCCTCGGAACTGCCGCGCTCCTGCCTTTTGCCGCCCAGGCCGCGCCTGAACGGACCTTCCCCAGCGAGGAGGGCACGCTGAAGGTGGCGACCCTGGCCGAGGGCCTGAAACACCCATGGGCCCTGGCCTTTCTCCCGGACAACCAGGGCATCTTGGTCACCGAGCGCCAGGGCAACCTGCGGGTGATTGGCACCGAGGGCCGGGTCGGTGCACCGCTCAATGGCGTGCCGGAGGTCTGGGCCAAGGGGCAGGGTGGCCTGCTCGATGTGGTGCTGTCGCCGACCTTCAAGCAGGACCGGCTGGTCTACCTGTCCTACGCCGAGGGTGGTGGCGAGGGCGGCAAGGCCGGTACGGCGGTGGGACGCGGACGGCTGTCCACCGACCTGTCGAGCCTGGAAGACTTCAACGTGATCTTCCGTCAGGCACCGAAGCTTTCCAGCGGCAATCACTTCGGTTCGCGCCTGGTGTTCGACCGTGACGGTTACCTGTTCATCGCCCTGGGCGAAAACAACGAGCGCGCCACCTCCCAGGACCTCGACAAATTGCAGGGCAAGGTGGTGCGCATCCTGCCCGATGGCGAGATTCCCAAGGACAACCCCTTCGTCGGGCAAAAGAACGTGCAGCCAGCGATCTGGTCCTACGGCCACCGCAACCAGCAGGGCGCGGCGCTCAATCCCTGGACCGGCCAGCTCTGGACCCACGAGCACGGTCCCCGTGGCGGTGACGAGATCAATATTCCCAAGCCCGGCAAGAACTACGGCTGGCCATTGGCGACCCATGGCATCAATTACTCGCTGATGCCGATTCCCGAGGCCAAGGGCAAGGAAGCCGAGGGCACCGTGCAGCCCTATCATGTCTGGGAGAGATCGCCGGCCATCAGCGGCATGGCGTTCTACGATGGCGGGCGCTTCAAGCCCTGGGACCACAACCTGTTCATCGGCGCGCTGGCGGCGCAGGAGGTCATCCGCTTGCAGCTGGATGGCGACAAGATCGTTCATGAAGAGCGGATTCTCGGCCAGTTGAATGCCCGGGTGCGGGATGTGCGGGTGGGGCCGGATGGGTTTGTCTATCTGCTCACGGATGAAGAGGATGGGCAGTTGCTGAAGGTGGGCTTGGCTGAATAAATTTATATGTTTATTCGGGCCTCATCGCTGGCAAGCCAGCTCCCACAGGGTTAGCGTCGCCGCATACCCTGTGGGAGCTGGCTTGTCGGGGCGCCGAACCGCAGCGATGAGGCCCTTAAAAACCACACACAACTAATGGCTTACTGATATACCCTGTGCCCTTTTCCCGAGGGTCAGCATGTCCACCACCCCCCTGGCCCTGTACCAGCAAGCCATCGCTCAGGGCTTCATCCCCGACCCGGCCCAGCGCGCCGCCGTCGACGCCCTGCAAGCCTGTTTCGACGCCCTGCAACACGGCCAGCCGGCCAAGGGCGTCTATCTCTGGGGCCCGGTGGGGCGCGGCAAGACCTGGCTGATGGACCAGTTCTTCAGTTGCCTGACCATCCCCGCACGCCGCCAGCATTTCCACCACTTCATGCGCTGGACTCACCAGCGCCTGTTCCAGCTCAATGGCACCGCCGATCCGCTTCAGGCCCTGGCCCGCTCCCTGGCCGAAGAAATCCGTGTGCTCTGTTTCGACGAGCTGTTCGTCAACGATATCGGCGATGCAATTATCCTCGGCCGCCTGTTCCAGGTGCTGTTCGAAGCCGGTGTAGTGGTGGTCGCCACCTCCAACCTGCCGCCCCCGCAGCTGTACGCCGATGGCTTCAATCGCGAGCGCTTCCTGCCGGCCATCGCCGCGATCGAGGCGTCCATGCAGGTGGTGGCGGTCCATGGCGAGCAGGATCATCGCCTGCATCCCGGCGCCGAGCAGCAGCGCTACTGGGTGCGCCAGCCCGGCCAGCCCTGCGCCCTGGAACAGGTGTTCAACGACCTGAGCGGCGCGGCCTCTTCGACCGACGCGGACCTGGCGGTGGGCTACCGCACCGTGCAGGTGGTCCGGCGCAGCGACAAGGTGCTCTGGTGTGACTACCCGCACCTGTGCGAACAGCCCCTGGCGGCCATGGAGTTCATGGCCCTGTGCGAGGGTTTCGAAGCGATCCTGCTCAGCGGCGTACCGGCCCTGGGTGCGGCGCAGCGTCCCGGCAGGATCGCCCGCGGCACCGAGGACGCCGCCGAGCGCGTCGTGGCCGGCGATCGCGAGCTGCCGCAACTGTCGCCCCAGGACGATGGTGCGCGGCGCTTCATCGCGCTGGTCGACGAATGCTACGACCAGCGCGTGGCCCTTTATCTGGAAGCCGAAGTTCCCCTGGAAGCGCTCTACACTCAAGGGTACCTGGAGTTCCCGTTCCGACGGACACTCAGCCGTCTGCGGGAGATGCAGTTGCAACGCTTCCACTGAGGACGTGCAAAATGGCCGAGCCACTGTCGCACCACCTGCTGACCATGGCCTACAACAATGCCTGGGCCAACCACCGCCTGTACAAGGCCTGCCGACAACTGAGCCGCGACGAGTTCGTTGCGCCGCGGTGCAGTTTCTTCCCGTCGATCAAGGCCACCCTCAACCACCTGCTGACCGTCGACTGGTTCTACCTCCAGGCCCTGGAGCGGGAACTGCGCGGCGAGCCGCCGGACGAGTTGTCCGAGCGCTTCTTCGAGCCGGAGGAGCCCTTCGACGATGCCGGACAGCTACAGCGCGAACAGGCCCAGAGCGACCGGCGCCTGATCGTCTATTGCCAGCAACTGCGCGACGACCAGTTGCACCGCTATGTCAGCATCGTCCGTCCCGAACGGGTCCAGCGCGACCAGCGCCTGCGCCTGCTGGCCCATCTGTTCGAGCACCAGATCCATCACCGCGGCCAGGTCCACGCCATGCTCGCGGAAACCGACGTGCGCCCGCCGCAACTGGATGAGTTCTTCTGCGAGGAGGAGGCCCATCTGCGCGCGCAGGACTTCGCCGAACTGGGCTGGACCGAGGAGATGATCTGGGGCGTCAGCGGGCGAACCAGCCCAGGGTGATCGTCGCCAGCACCAGGTAGCGCGTGCCCTTGGCCAGGGTCACCAGCAGGACGAAACGCCACAGTGGCTCGCGCATGATCCCGGCGATCAGGGTCAGCGGGTCGCCGATCACTGGCACCCAACTGAGCAGCAGCGACCACTGCCCGTAGCGCTGATAACGTCGCTGCGCCTTGTCCAGCTGCGCGGCGGAAAAGGGGAACCAGCGCTTGTCGCGCCAGCGTTCCAGGGCCCGGCCGAGCAGCCAGTTGACGATCGAACCCAGCACATTGCCCAGCGTTGCGACCAGCAACAGGCTCGCCACGGCCTGCGGGTCGTGCAGCAGCAAGCCCACCAGCACCGCCTCGGATTGCAGTGGTAGCAGGGTGGCGGCGCCAAAGGCGGCAAGGAACAGTCCCCAGTAGCTCAGCACGGTATGGATGACATCATTTTCTGACGGGGTCGTAGGATATTTCCCTGCGGCCGCGGCGGCCAGCCGGGAAGTGTTCGAATATTTATCGTTCCTTAAATGGAACGCTAAGGCCAAATTTAGCCGTCTAGTCCAATAAAGGTGCTGAATCTAAGCTTCTCCCATCAACGCGACACACCATTTATCGCCAGGGAGCCAGCTTATGAACACCGCCACTCAGGACCGCAACCAGAACGTCGTCACGCTGGTCATCCAGCACAAGGTCCGCGCCGATGCCTTGGACACCTACGAGGAATGGCTCAAGCGTGCCGTCCAGGCTGCGCGCCGCCAGCCAGGTCATCTGGGTGTCAATGTGATCCGTCCGGAAGAGGGTGGTCGGCACTTCACCACCGTGGTGCGCTTCTGCGAATCGGCGCGCCTGCAGGCCTGGGTCAACTCCGCCGAGCGCCAGGCCATGATCGGCGAGGTCATGCCCCTGCTCGAAGGCGGCGACCACACCGAGGTGCACGACGATCCGGAGTTCTGGTTCACCCCGGCCAAGAGCGGCGCGGCGCAGCCTCCACGCTGGAAGCAGGCGCTGCTGACCTACCTGGTGATCTGCCCCATGACCTTGCTGGTCCCGGCCCTGCTGGCGCCGTTCTTCGCCGAATTCCCGGCGCTGGGCGGCCGGCTGCCGGGCAACCTGATCGTCAACTTCTTCGTCATCCTGCCCGTGGTGTTTTTCATCATGCCGCTGGTGACCCGCTGGTGCGCCGGCTGGCTGCGCGCCTGAACCAATCGACCTGCAACGACTCAAGACACCTACCGACGCATTTTCAGGAGATACCCCGATGAGCACGCTCGTAACCCGTGACGGCACCGCGATCTATTACAAGGACTGGGGCAGCGGCAAGCCCGTGCTGTTCAGCCACGGCTGGCCGCTGGACGCCGATATGTGGGATGTGCAGATGGAATTCCTGGCCAGTCGCGGCTACCGCGCCATCGCCTTCGATCGCCGTGGTTTCGGGCGCTCCAGCCAGCCGTGGAGCGGCTACGACTACGACACCTTCGCCGACGACATCGCCCAGTTGATCGAGCACCTCGACCTCGACCAGGTCACCCTGGTCGGCTTCTCCATGGGCGGTGGCGACGTCACCCGCTATATCGCCCGGCATGGCAGCGAGCGGGTGGCCGGGCTGGTGTTGCTGGGGGCGGTCACGCCGCTGTTCATCAAGACCGCGGATAACCCAGAGGGCGTCGACAAATCGGTGTTCGACGGCATTCGCGATGGCTTGCGTGCCGACCGCGCGCAGTTCATCGCTGATTTCGCGGCGCCGTTCTACGGCATCAACCATGGGCAGAAGGTGTCCCAGGGCGTGCAGGCGCAGACCCTCAACATCGCCTTGATGGCCTCGCTCAAGGGCACCCTGGATTGCGTGACCGCCTTCTCCGAAACCGACTTCCGTCCGGACATGGCGAAGATCGATGTGCCGACTTTGGTGATCCATGGCGACGATGACCAGATCGTGCCGTTCGAAAGCACCGGCAAGAAGGCGGCGCAGATGATTCGTGGTGCGGAGCTGACCGTCTACAGCGGCGCGCCCCATGGCTTTGCGGTGACCCATGCGCAGCAGCTGAACGAAGATCTGCTGGCGTTCCTGTCGCGCTGATCTTCAGGCCTGCACGCGGTCCCTGTGGGAGCTGACATTGCCAGCGATGAGGCCGGCAAGAACAACGCAGACCAGTTGGATTGATGTCGAGGCTGATGGCTTCATCGTCGGCAATGCCGACTCCCACAGGGATCCGGGTTGGCCGCAGGACTCAGGCCAGCCACAGAACCTGTGGGAGCTGGCGTTGCCAGCGATGAGGCCGGCAAGAACAACACAGACCAGTTGGATTGATGTCGAGGCTGATGGCCTCATCGTCGGCAACGCCGACTCCCACAGGGATCCGGGTCGGCCGCAGGACTCAGGCCAGCCACAGAACCTGTGGGAGCAGGCATTGTCAGCGATGAGGCCGGCAAGAACAGCTCAGACCCGCAAGATTGATGTCGAGGCTGATGGCCTCATCGCCGGCAAGCTGAACTGGCCTAATGATCCCGGACACCTCTTAAGGG
>NZ_JBMDIJ010000101.1:0-18631 GCF_057808595.1 Pseudomonas sp. FG98
ACAAATGTGGGAGCTGGCTTGCCAGCGATGCGCCGCGCGGGCGGCGCTCGATCTGAAGGGCGCAACAAGAATCAAGACAGGCACCTGGCATTCCTCATGCGATCTACTGTCAGGCGCTGCCCCTTAAAAACTGCCACATAAAGCGACGAAACTTCACCGATCTCCGACTTTCTTGTAGGCAATTTCCCAAGCATACTCCTGCGGCTTATCAGCCGTTGCGTGCTGGGGAAACGCTGCCTAGTCTTGCTGCCGTCGCCGATGTCTGGCGATCGGCTTTGACAGGCCGAACAGCGATTGAACCGCAGCACCCACATCACCCGCCGGGGCTTTTTTTGCCCGGGCGCCGTGTTATGGCGGCTGTGCGTGGGGCGCCTTCGTGCGCGCCGGGTTCTCTCGCTCTCGGTCTGTCAACCCATGCACAGCTGCCACCCGTATGTTTGACAGCTACCGGTGGCGGCATCACTAGCGAGATGACCATCATGAAGAAAATCGTCCCCGATCCCCCCATCCGCGCCGTCACCGTCCACACCCGCTTCGCCACCTGCGACAACCACCATCCGCCGCTGTTCGCCGTCTGTGGCGGGGCCGATGTGACAAAGGCCCTGACCCACCTCACGGTCATGTTGCGCTGCGCCTACGAAACCAACCTCCAGGCCTGCGACACGGTCAAGGACAACCACCTGGCCGGCATGCTCTGGGCCACCCAGCACACCCTGGAAGCTTCGCGAGCGCTGGCCGAGTCGATGATGAAAGGGATGGAGGAGTGTCAGGCTGGCTGATGTCGCGACCAATGGCCTTATCGCTGGCAACGCCAGCTCCCACAGGGATCGGCGGTGCACTCGGTACCTGTGGGAGCCGGCGTTGCCGGCGATGAGGCCATCAGCAACACCATCCCTTACTTGGCAGTGAACGCCGAGTAGCTGTTCATCAGGTTGCGATAGTTGGGAATCCGCTGCGACAGCAGGTTGCCCAGCCCTTCGATATCGTTGCGCCAGTCGCGGTGCAGCTCACAGGCTACCGAGAACCAGTTCATCATCTGCGCGCCGGCCTGGGTCATGCGGTTCCACGCCGCCTGCTGCACAGTCTCGTTGAAGGTACCGGACGCATCGGTCACCACGAACACATCAAAGCCTTCCGCCAGCGCCGACAGGGTCGGGAAGGCCACGCACACATCGGTCACCACACCGGCAATGATCAGTTGCTTGCGGCCGGTGGCCTTGATCGCCTTGACGAAGTCTTCGTTGTCCCAGGCGTTGATCTGGCCTGGACGCGGGATGTACGGGGCGTCCGGGAACATCTCTTTCAGCTCGGGAACCAGCGGGCCGTTGGGACCTTGCTCGAAGCTGGTGGTGAGGATGGTTGGCAGGTCGAAGAACTTGGCCAGATCGGCCAGCGCCAGCACGTTGTTCTTGAACTCGTTCGGCGAGAAGTCTTGCACCAGGGAGATCAGACCGGTCTGGTGGTCGACCAGCAGGACTACGGCGTCGTCTTTGTTCAGGCGGTTGTAGGTGGCGTTGGTCATGGCGAAGATCCTTTTGTTCGAGAAGTTTGTTTGGGTGGTTGCCGCTAGGTGTGGCCAGATTAGGGGTTTCTCGAAAAGGGATAAATCGGCTGAAAACGGTATTACTGTCCTACAAAAGTGGACAATCTGATCGCGGATCCTGTGGGAGCGGGTTCACCCGCGATGACGGTAGTGGATTCACCGGCGCCATCGCGGCGGTCCGGCGTTCCGGTAAACCCGCTCCCACAAGGTCCGCGTTGAGCCCACCGCATCGATTAACTCACCTGCCTCATAACCCCTATCGGATTCCCCCCGTTTATCCACACCCACCCCAGCCGCTACCGTGCCCTTTTTGCCCGGAGCACGCCGATGAAGAACACCCTCGCAAGCCTGGCCATCTGCGCCGCAGCGCCCCTCGCCGATGCCGGCGCCGCCGAGCAGAGCATCAGCCGCCACGGCGAACAAACCCAGATCACCGGCCCGGCGGACTGGTTCACCGGCCAGGTCACGGTCGAGCCGCTGTTCCCGGCCGGCGAGCAGATCAACGTCTCCGCCGCCTACGTCAACTTCGAAGCCGGTGCCCGCTCGGCCTGGCATACCCATCCCGCCGGCCAGCGCCTGGTGGTCACCTCGGGCGTCGGCCTGACCCAGGAATGGGGCAAGCCGGTGCAGGAGATCCACCCCGGCGACGTGATCACCTGCCCCGCCGGGGTCAAGCATTGGCACGGCGCTGCCCCTGGCAGCGCCATGACCCACCTGGCCATCACCGGAACCAAGGATGGCAAGAACGTCGACTGGCTGGAGCACGTCACGGATGACCAATACAACGCTCGCTGAAACCTGCGCCCGCGGCCTGCTGGCCGTGGCCCTCACCCTCGGCGCGAGCTTCGTGCACGCCGCCGACGCGCCAACGGAACCCCACGCCATGCACCAGGACTCCCCGCTCAACGCCCGCCAACAGGCCATCCCGCTGATCGGCGCAGCCACCGCCAGCAGCGACATGCCGGCCCTGAACCTGGCCCTGCAACGAGGTCTGGACGCCGGGCTGAGCATCAGCGAGACCCGCGAAATCCTCGTCCAGCTCTACGCCTACTGCGGCTTCCCGCGCAGCCTCAATGCCCTCGGCGAATTGATGAAGCTGATCGAAACACGCCAGCAGCAAGGCATCCACGACAACCCCGGCCGCGAGCCGGAAAAGCCCATCCCCACTGGCGACGAACTGCTGGCAGCCGGCAAGGCCAACCAGACCCGCATCGCTGGCGCGCCGGTGCAAGGTCCGCTGTTCGACTTCGCCCCGGTGATCAACCAATACCTGCAGGCCCACCTGTTCGGCGACATCTTCGAGCGCGACAACCTCGACTGGCAGAGCCGCGAACTGGCCACCGTCGGCGCCCTGGCGGCGACCCCGGGTGCCGAGTCGCAACTGCGCTCGCACATGGCCGCCAGCTTGCGCGTCGGGCTGAGTGCGGCGCAGTTGCATCAGGTGGTGCAGTTGCTGGGCGGTGAAGCGGCCGAGCGTGCCGGGCAGGCGCTGGAGCAGACCTGGAGCCAGGGGAAGTAGGCCAGACTTCCACCTTGTGGGAGCGGGTTCACCCGCGATTGCATCGGCGCATTCACCATCGCAATCGCGGCTAAAGCCGCTCCCACAGGTTCCGCGTTGCACCAGGTTGAGATTGTGTAGATACCCATGCTCATCGCTGGCAAACCAGCGATGAGGCCATCAGTAACACCCTACCCCTGAACCATTTCCCTCCTACAAAGCCCTGGCTCCAGCCTGACTGCCAGCCATCCACCCGCTGCGCTTAAGTACCGGTTTTCCCCAAACCGGAGCTACCGCCCATGAACACCCGCAAACTGATCCTGGCCGCCCTCGGCCTTTCGCTGTCCGGCTGTGGAACGGTGAATACCGTCTTGCGCGGTGACCAGGTCACCGCCAAGAACCTCAGGGAATGGCGAACGGACTGCGCCTCCGTACCCCGTGTGTACAGCGGTGCGGTGTACAACTTCTGCATCCTCAATGGCCCGCCCAACCCGACCGTACGGGCCGAGGGCGCGCCGGCCGGGGTGCCGTTCGTGATGGTCGACCTGGTGCTGTCGGGGGCGCTGGATACGCTGGTGCTGCCCTACACCCTGTATCGCCAGGTGGAAGACGGCAATATCGAACTGCATCACTAGGTCTGACTACGCAACCAGTCCAGAAACGCCCTGACCCCGGCATGCCGCTCCTTTCCCGGGGTACAGAGCGCGGTGTAGCACGAGCCGGGCAGCACAAGTTCCGGGCGATAAGGGACGAGCAGACCCGCCTTGACACTGTTGGCCGCCAGCACGCAACTGGCCAGGACATAGCCCTGCCCGGCAATCGCCGCCTGCAAGGCCAGGTGCTCGTCGTGGTAGTCGAGCAGTTCCTTGCCGAGCCAGGCGTGCAGGCCGGCCTGCTGGCACCAGTCACGCCAGGACATGGGCGCAATGGTATTGCCGCCCCAGGCCAGGTCGATCAGCCGGGGCGGATCGTCGCCCGCTCGCGCCAGCAGCTGCGGTGCGGCGAACACGCCGAATTGCTCGCTGAGCAGGTCTTCCTGGTACAGCGCGGGGTAGTCCTTGCTGGACGCGCGAATGGCGAGATGGAATTCGTGGTTGCGCAGCAGATCGACCACTTCGCTGCCGGGCACGACACGGATGCGGATCTCCGGGTGCAACTGGTAGAAGGCTTCCAGCCGCGGCACCAGCCACAACGCGGCGAACTCCGGGGTGGTGGTGACGTTGAGGGTGTCCACCGCCTTGTTGGTGCGTTGCTCGTCGAGAACGGCGGACAACTCGTACAGCACCCGGTGCGCCGAGCCGAAGACGCGTTCACCGACAGCGGTCAGGACCAGGCCGCTGCCGGTTCTGATGAATACCGGCGTGCCCAGCCACTCCTCAAGGCTCTTGACCTGCAATGAAACCGCCGACGGCGTGACCGACAACTCCTCGGCCGCCCGCTTCAGGCTGCCCAGCCTGGCCACGGATTCGAAGTACCTCAGCGCGTTCAACGGCAAGTGGGTGAACATCGGATCCCCGTCAATTCAGCTGTGCTTAACCGCGTTGAGCTTATACAAATTGTTGCCCCCCACAAGGCGGTTTATTCCTGTGTGCGACAAACACAAACAACCCACAGGTGAACCATGCAGGGGCCCAAACGCAAGATCTTCCAGGCGGTCAGTTACGAGCTGGTGGCGGTTTTCTGCCTGACCCCCGCCTTCACCTTGTTCCATGACAGCGGGCTGGCGCACTCGAGCGCGCTGTCGATCATGCTTTCGGCCATCGCCCTGGGCTGGAACGTTATCTACAACGCGGCCTTCGAAAGCATCGAAAGGCGCCTGAAAAACCGCGAACGCACCTTCGGCCGCAGGGTCATCCACTCCATCGGTTTCGAAGGTGGACTGACCATCATGCTGCTGCCCTTGATCAGCTATTGGCTGGATATCAGCCTGTTCCAGGCACTGCTGACCAACCTGGCGTTGTTCGCGTTCTTTTTCTTCTACGCGTTCGCCTTCCAGTGGGGCTTCGACAAGTTGTTCGACGTGCCCGATTCGGCCAAGCCGCAGACCTTGGTGGATGCCAGCTGAGCAAAGGCACACTGGCCCCTGTGGGAGCGGGTTTACCGGGACGCCGGACCGCCGCGATGACGATAGTGAATTCACGACCGTAATCGCGGCGGTCCGGCGTCCCGGTAACCCCGCTCGCACAGGGGGCAGTGTGCTCCGGAGTTGAAACGCTACGGCAGATACAGCCTGAACAAGCCGCCGCCCAGCGCGCCGCCGTTGGCGATCTCGATCCGCCCCGGCACGCCGTTGCGTGCATGCAGCGCGGCGATGCGCGCGGCGAAGTACAGGCCCAGGCCGGTGCTGGCGGTACTGTGCTCGATGCCCTGCACGTACTCGTGCTGCTGCTCGATCATCGCCGCCGGGAAGCCGGCACCGTCGTCGTTGACGCTGATCACCAGCGCCTCGTTTTCTTCCCGCACGGTCACCAGCAGGGCATGCCCGGCGTAGCGGGTGGCGTTGTTGATGATGTTGGAAATCACCGAGCCGACCAGTTCGCGGTCGAAGAAGCCGAGCGGAGCGGCTTCGTCGATTTCGTAGCGGGCGACGATGCCGCGGCTGTCGAGGATCTCCTGGTAGCCGGCCAGCAAGCCGCCGATGAAGTCGTCGAGGTCGTGGTAGTCCGGCAGCATCGGCAACTGGTTGATGCCCAGTTTGTACAGGCCCAGCAGTTGCACCAGCATGCCGTTGAGGTGAACGAATTCATGCTCGATCACCACCTGTTCCGGGCCCTGCTGGTGGTTGTCCGGCAGGCGCGCCAGCCATTGGCTATGGGCCTGCATGAGCATGGCCAGCGAGTTCTTCATGTCGTGCACGGTGGAGGCGATCACCGTGGAAAAATCCAGCCCCGATTCCTTGTCCCTGGACATCATGACCCCACAGCGCGAATGCGCAGTTTGCGATAGCGCTCATAGCGCGGATCGGTGTCGGGAATGCCGGCCACCTTGGCCAGGCAATCGCGACATTCCTGCAGCACCGCCGCCGCCGGATTTTCCCCACCGATACGCAGCAGGGCCTGGGCGGTGTTGAGGGCGATGCTGATGTTTTTCGGTTGCAGCCGCAGCGCCTTGCGGAACTGCTCCAGCGCTTCGTTCAACTGCCCGGCCTGGTAGCTGCGCACGCCCTGGCGGTTGAGGTCGACGGCTTCGTTGCCGGCGCCGAGGATGGCCGGGTCGTCGGTGAGCTTGGCGATGTTCTGCATCACCGCATTGTCGTCGCCGTAGACCTCGACGCAGTTCTTCAGGATCGACTTGCCAGCGTCCTCCTGGCCCAGTTGCTTGAGCTGGGCGGCGACCGCCAGGGCGGCCTCGGCAGAGAAGAACTGGTCCATGGTTTCCAGGCGGGCCATGGCCGCTTCGGTGAGCTTGGCGGCGGTCTCGGCATCACCGGCCTGGGCCACGCCGGTGGCCTTGATCAGCCGCGCGCGGACCTGCAGGCCCTGGTCCTCGGTGTACTCCTTGGCGACATCGCCGAGCACCTGGTTGATCTCGACCCGGGTCCGCGCGTCGAGGCCGTTGCCGGCGTTTTTCTGGATCAGCGCCTGGGCCAGGCCGAGGTTGCTTTCCGGGTCCTTGAAGCGCGAGTTCTGGCCCTGGCTGACCGCCTGCCGGTAGGCCCGCGAGGCGCCGTCGAAGTCGGCGTTGCCCAGGGCCAGCTTGCCCAGCAGCATCTGCCGCTTCACCGCCAGTGGCGACAGGCGCACTGCGTCTTCCAGCACATGCTGGGCGCGGCGGTTCTCGCCCAGGGCCATGAGCACTTCGGCGAGGCCGTCGTAGAGGCCGGGCATCATCGAGAAGGCCTTGATCGCCTGCTCGTAGACGTCCTTGGCCTGGCTGGTCTGGCCGCGCTTGAACAGCAGCTTGCCCAGCGCCGAATAGGCCCAGGGCGTGGGGCGGTTGGCCAGGATCGCCTTGAGGAAACGCTCCAGTTCTTCATGGCGGTTCAGCGCGGCCATGGCATCGGCGCGGTAGCGCAGGCACAGCGGAGCAAAGCGCGGGTCCTTGCGGCACAGTTGCTCGCAGGCCACCAGCACTTCGGCCGGCTTGCCGCGGTCGAGGGCCTGGAGGATCGGCTTGAGCAGGGTCTTGCGCTGCACCAGCTTGTCGAGGCGCTGGGTCAGGCCGACACGGTTGAAGGGCTTGGTCAGGTAGGCGTCCGGTTCGTGTTCCAGGGCACTGAGGACCACGGCCTGGCTGCTCTCGGCGGTGATCATGACGAAGATCGCTTCGTGGCTGATCAGCTTGTCGAGCATCAGGTCTTCGAGGACCTGCTGACCGTTCTTCTTGCCGTCGCCCATGTGGAAATCGTGGAGGACGAAGTCGTAGCGCTTCTGCCCGCACATGCGGATCGCCGTCTCGCCGCTCTCGGCGGTGTCGACGTCCTTGATCCCCATCTCGCGCAGCATCGAACGCAACGAGGTGCGGAAGTCGGTGAAGTCGTCGACGATGAGAAAACTCTTTTGGCTGTAGACCAGCATCCGCAGAACCTGTCTTGGAATTGAATGAAACGCACACGAACACACACAAGGACAGGCGCCTGGTGAACACCAGGACGAAATCGTCGTCGCCAAGCGTCGTAACGCTATCGGCAGCACGCGACATTTGCTTGAGCCGGCGAACGCCAGGGCGTCGACGGAGGTGAAACGAGGGCTGGAAGGGTGATGCCAGACAACAATAGCGAATTGCCACCATTGGAGTCCACCCTCCATCCCCCAGGGTGTGCGCTAGTTCACTTGGGTGGCTGCCACGACCGGCTTGCGCTGGCGGCTGTAGTTGAGCGCCCAGTGCGCCACCAGGCCGAAGATCAGGCCCCAGAAGGCCGCCGCCAGGCCGAGGAAGCTCATGCCCGAGGCGGTTACCAGGAAGGTGATCAGCGCCGGTTCGCGCTGCTTGTCATCGGCCATGGCGCCACTTAGCCCGGTCATGAGCGCGCCGAACAGGGCCAGCCCCGCCAGGGCAGCGATCAGTTCCCGGGGCAATGCGGAGAACACCGAGGCCAGGGTTGCGCCGAAGGTGCCCATGAGGATGTAGAACACCCCGCAGGCGATCCCGGCGATATAGCGCTTGTCCGCCTGCTCGTGGGCTTCGCGGCCGGTGCAGATGGCGGCGGTGATGGCCGCCAGGTTGAAGCCGTGGGAGCCGAAGGGCGCCAGCAGCACCGAGCCAATGGCGGTGACGGCGAGGATCGGCCGCGCCGGGGTGTTGTAGCCGGCGCTGCGCATCACCGCCATGCCCGGCACGTACTGCCCGCTGAGGCTGACCAGGGCCAGCGGCAGGCCGATATTGACGATGGCATGCCAGCTCCATTGCGGCGCGGTGAAGTGCGGTTCGGCGAAGGCCAGGGTCAGCGCCGATGCATTCAGCTGGCCGAGCATGCCGGCCACCGTGCAGCCGACGATCAGCACCGAGAAGATCGCGTAGCGCGGCGACAGGCGCTTGAACAGCAGGTAGCTGGCGAACATCGCCAGCACCAGCAGCGGCTGCAGCTTGATCGAGGTGAACAGTTCGGCGCCAAAGCGGAACAGGATGCCGGCCAGCATGGCCGCGGCGATGGCCTTGGGCAGGCGGCTCATCAGCTTGTCGAAAGCACCGCTGAGGCCGACCACGGCGATCACCAGTGCGGCGACGATGTAGGCGCCCACTGCCTCGGCCAGCGACACCTGCGGCAGCATCGACACCAGCAGCGCCGCCCCCGGGGTCGACCAGGCGGTGATCACCGGGGCGCGCAGGCGCCAGCTAAGCAGCAAGCCGGTCACCCCGCTACCGATGGAGATCGCCCAGATCCACGACGACACCTCGGCCGGCGACAACTGCGCCTCGCGGGCCGCCTGGAAGACGATGATCAGTGGCCCGGCGTAGGAAATGATCACGGCGATCAGCCCGGCGACCAGGGCCGATAGGGAGAAATCTTTTCTCAAGGTATCCATGCAGCTCTCCAAAAACGGCGGAAGCAAATTGAGTCGAATCATTTACAGGCTATTCGATGCAATTGAATCAATTCAATAGACTCAATTAAACAATTTGAAATATTCTCTCGCGTCACGGGCCGATTGCTTCGATGTGGTAGGCTCGCCGCACTTGTTTCCATCGGTAGTTCGTCCATGTGGGTTCCCCTGCTCAACGCCTTCAACCAACCCGTCTACCTGGCCATCGCCGACGCCCTGGGCCGGGATATCGCCAGTGGCCTGCTCAAGCCTGGCGAGCGCCTGCCGACCCTGCGCGAGCTGGCCCAGGCGCTGCAGGTCACGCCGGGTACGGTCAGCCGCGCCTATGCCGAGGCACAGCGGCGTGGCCTGTTGCAGGGCGAGGTGGGGCGCGGCACCTATGTGCGGACGACGCCACTGACGGAGGTGGTTGCCGAGCCGGAGCCGGTGGCCCAGCCGTCGGCCTTGTCGGTGGCGCCACCGGTGCTGGACCTATCGATCATCAAGCCGTCGGGCGACACGGCGTCCAGTTGGCTGCGCGGCGCCTTGGTGGAATTGGCCAATGGCACCGATTTCGCCCAGGCACTGGACTACGCCCCTGATGGCGGCCATCCGGCGCACCGCGAGGCCGGTGCGCAATGGCTGCGGCACTCGCTGCCGGAGGCGAACTGGCAGCAGGTGGTGATCACCGCCGGAGCCCAGCACGGCCTGCTGGTGGCGATCAGCGCGCTGACCGCAAGCGACGACCTGATCCTCTGCGAGTCGCTGTGCTACCCGGGGATCATCTCCCTCGCCCACAGCCTGCAACGGCGTTTGCGCGGTGTGGAAATGGACGCTGAGGGCATCATCCCCGCCTCGCTGCGCGAACTGTGCCAACGTGAGCGGCCGGCGATGCTGGTGTGCGTCGCCACCTGCCAGAACCCGACCACGGCCACCATGTCCCATCAGCGCCGGGCGGAGATTGCGGCGATTGCCGAAGAGTTCGACTTCCTCATCCTGGATGACGACATCTACGGCTTCCTCGCTGCCGACACCAGCCTGAAACCGCTGGCCAGCTACGCACCGGAGCGCTCGGTGTACCTCACCAGCCTGTCCAAGTCGGTACTGCCGGCACTGCGCATCGGCTACCTGTACAGCCCGCCGCGCCTGCTCTCGCGGCTGACTGCGATGGTTCGCAGCAGCGTATGGATGCCTTCGCCGCTCACCGCGCAACTGGCGAGCAATATCATCCACGAAGGGTTGGACCTCGGGCTGGTGAAGCAGCAACGGGAAGCGGCGGCGCGGCGCCAGGCCATGGCCCGGGAGGTGCTGGCAGGGTTGACGGTGCGTACCGAGCCCCATGCCTATCACCTCTGGCTGGAGTTGCCCGAGCCGTGGAGCGCTGACGAGTTCACCAACCTGGCCCGGGCGCAGGGGGTGAAGATTCTCAGTGGTTCGCAGTTTCAGCCTGAGCGCAGTGGTGAGACGCGAGGGGTGCGGGTGGTGCTGATGTCGCCGACTCGGGAGGAAGAGTTGAGGTTTGCGTTGACCCAGTTGGCGAGTTTGGCGGGGACGGCGGATCCGCGGCGGTTTTACTGAACGACCACGGGAGACTTCAAATCCCCTGCTAACCTGCTGAACGCACCATTCGATGGAAGCCCTGATGAATCCGGCTGGACGCTGACAGTCATCTCGGCCCTGCTGCGCGAAGCGGGCAGCGGTCCTGTTTACCCGGTGGCGATCTCCTCTACGACAAGCCAGACATGATGAACTCCAATACCCAATCCATTCTCCTGCTGACCGCCTGGTTCTCCAGACCAGCGAAAGATAGCGTCAAACCACTCACCCCTACGGAGTGGGGGCGGTTCGCCCAGTGGCTGAACGAGAGAGGAAAAACACCTGCGGACCTGATCGCGGGGGGAATTCACGATGTGCTGCACGGCTGGGAGGATCGGACGATTCCAGCCGAGCGCATCGAACAGTTGCTGGGGCGTGGCCACGCCCTGGCTCTGGCCATCGAGAAATGGAGCCGGGCAGGCATCTGGGTGCTGACGCGCTCCGACCCGGACTACCCACGCGCACTGAAACATCGCCTGCGCAACGACGCACCACCGATTCTGTTCGGCTGCGGCAACCCGCAATTGCTGAACTGCATGGGTATCAGCATCGTCGGTTCGAGAACCGCAGCCGCTACTGATCTGGACTACACCCACGAACTGGGACGCCGCGTCGTTGAAGCCGGCTATGCGGTGGTTTCCGGAGGTGCCAAGGGGGTCGACGAGACGGCGATGCTGGCGGGCCTGGCCAACAATGGTCCGGTGATCGGGGTCATGGCCGACGGCCTGCTGGCAGCGGCGACTGCGGCGAAATGGCGGCAGGGTCTGATCGATAACAACCTGGTTCTGGTATCGCCGTTCTATCCGGAAGCCGGTTTCAATGTCGGCAATGCCATGGCTCGCAACAAGTACATCTACTGCATCGGCCAGGCGGCAGTTGTGGTGCACTCCGGTACATCTGGAGGTACCTGGACTGGAGCCCTGGAAAGCCTGAAGAAAGCCTGGATACCGTTGTGGGTCAAACCCAGCGCAGACCCGCAAGCGGGCAATGCGACGCTCGTGGAGCGCGGAGCCCGATGGCTCGAAGCAGCAACGGACCAGCTGCATGTCCCGTCACTGGTCGCTCTCGAAGTACCTAAGGCCCCTGCCTTGCAAGTCCAGGAAGCTGCCCCGCGCGTCGAGTACAAGGCACAGGCCGAACTTAGCTTCTATCAACTCTTCGTGCAGAAAATGCAGCGTATCGACGGCCCCCTGAGCCTGGACGACATGATGAAGCAGTGGGGGCTGCCCAAGGGTCTGCTGAGCGAGTGGTTGAAACAGGCCATCGAGGAAGGCCGAGTGAAGAAACTTGAGAAGCCTTTGCGCTATGCGTTCATTGGCAATGGCGAGCTAGATCTGTAACTGGACTGACTCAAGTGCCTCATCGCTGGCAAGCCAGCTCCCACAAGGATCGCGCGGCCCATGAGCCTGTGGGAGCTGGCTTGCCAGCGATGAGGCACTCGAAGACGAAACCGTACTACCTGACAAACACCTGCGCCGTAGTAATCGCCATATCCCCCCCCGGCAGCTTGATCTTGCCTAACGGCTTCAAGCTGTCGGCATCGAAGATCGCCACGTCGTTGTAGGTCCCCGCCAGATAGAGCTTGCTCCCCGCCTTGTTCACCGACAGGCAGTAGTACGAGTGATCGAGCGTGGCCGCCGTCAGCAGTTTCTTCTCCTTGATGTCGTACTTGGCCAGGCGGTTGAGCACGCCGTACACCACGTTCGGGTCCTTCGGCGAGCGGATGCCGCTGAAGTAGATTTCCGTCAGCGGGCCGAAGTCGACGGTCTGGCTCTTGCCGGTCTTGAGGTCGATGTTGAAGAAGCCGTAGACATACTCGGCCGTCGCCGGATCCTGCTTGGCGTCCTTGAACTTCGAGGCGGTGTAGAGCAGCGAGAAGTCATGCCGGTAGGTCTGCTGGTTCCACACGTAGAGCACGTCCGGCGCGCTGTAGTTGGCACGCTTCCAGTGCCGGCTGGGGACGATGACGTCGAACTTGCCGGTCTTCACGTCGACCTTGTAGATGTCCGGCCCGGCCACATACAGGCTGCCGTCGTCGCCGCTTTGCATGATGGTCAGTTGGCGCGGCGCAGGGAAGCTGCGCAGCGGCTTGGCATCCAGCCCGCCGTCGGTGCCGTACACATCAAGGCGCGGCGGCTGCACTTCGTAGTGGTCGCTGAACAACTTGGTCGGGTTGGCGACGGTGTAGATTTCCTTGCCGTCGTGGCTGACGGTGAAGGAGAACATCGAGCGCGCCTTTTCTCCAGGCAACTGGGTGATGCTGGCGTGGAACACCTGCTTGCAGCTGTCCAGTTCGACCCCGTAGATATCGGCGTAGTGGTTGTTGAGCACGTAGGCGATGCGCTTGTCCGGCGACATCTGCACCGAGCCCGGGCCGAAGGCGTCGGGCATGGCGCAGGTCTTGTACAGGGTGTCGCTCGCCAGGTCGATGACGTGCAGGTTGTTGGGGTAGTTGGTCACCGCCATGTATTCGTGGCCGGCGTTCAGCGCCTTGCCTTCGTCGGCGGCCATGGCGCAGCCGGCACCGAGCATCATCAGCGCGGCGAGGCCGCGGCTTGCAATCTGCAGCATGTGGATATCCCTCTTCTTGTTCGCCTGGGGGCTCATTTGTCGTCCGGGAACACGGTCCCGAGGTTGCGCCAGCCATCGCCGGAGGACTGCGCGTCCTTGTTCCAGTCCGGGAAGGTACTCATCATGTCCGGCACCTGGGCCGGCCACCAGCAAGGGTCGGAGCAGCCGTAGAGGTCGGATTCCATCGGCTGGCACAGCGACGAGACACCACCGAAGGCGTCGATTTCCCAGCCCGGGTCGGTGGTCGAGGCACAGCCGGCGACCGAGTTCATCGCCACCACTTCCTCGATACGGTTTTCCTCGGCGGCCTGGTCCAGCTTGAGCGCTTTGTTGTTGATCGGCTTGAGATGTTTCATGTCAGTGCACCTTGCGCGCAGTGATGTAGCGACTGATGAAGGCCGGGTTCTCGGCCATGATCCGGCTGTAGACTTCGATGCCGAAGTCCACCCAGTCACGCATCAGTTCGCAGTAGTGATAGGTCGGGTGGGTCGGGTCGCCGTAACGCGCATAGCTCTCGTGATAGCAGCCGCCGGAACACAGGTTGCGGATGCGACAGCTGTCGCAGCCGGTGTTGGTGCGGTCCAGGCGCTGGGAGAGGAAGTCGTTGAGTTCGACCTGCTTGACCCCGCTGTGCACGTTGCCGAAGGTCGGCAGGCTGGAGCCGGTGAAGCGGTGGCAGAGGTTGAGCTCGCCCTTGTGGTCCACCGCCAGCATCTTCAGACCGGCCCCGCACGGCAGCGCCTTCTTGTGCCCCTCGTGGATGTCGGTGAGCAACTGGTGCAGGTTGGAGAAGCCGATATTGCGATGCTCCAGCGCCGCCTCCAGGTACTTGCGACCCAGCGCCTTCATATTGGCGAAGACTTCCACCAGCTCCTCGCCGGTGAGGTTGTAGCTGCTGATATCACCTGACGTCACCGGAGCGAAGCCGACCTCGGCAAAGCCCATCTCGTTGAACAGGTGGTTCCAGATGGTCTCGATATCGGTGACCCCGGTGGTCAGGGTCACCCGCGCACCGACCGGGCGGCTGTCGTAGCGCGACAGGAGCATGTCGGCCTTGCGCCGGACCACGTCGTAGGTGCCCTGCCCGCCCACGGTGATGCGGTTACGGTCGTGCACGGTCTTCGGCCCGTCGATGCTCACCGACAAGCCGAAGCGGTGGGCATTGAGGTAGTCGACGATCTCCTCGGTGAGCAGCGTGGCGTTGGTGGTCATGACGAACTCCACGCGCTTGCCCGCCTCGGCGAAACGCCGCTCGCAGTAGTCGACCATGTACTCGATCAGCTTGCGGTTGCTCAGCGGCTCGCCACCAAAGAACACCACGGTGTAGACCGGCTCGTCCGGCGATTCCTTGAGCAGCATTTCCACCGAGGCCACGGCGGTGTCGACCTCCATGCGCTTGCCGGCCGAGGGCTTGTCCAGGTCTTCCTTGTAGCAGTAGGTGCAGCTCAGGTTGCAGCCGGTGTTGACGTTGAGCACCACGGTGTTCAGCGCCGTGCGCTCGACGCGCCGGGCGGAGATCTCCGGGGTCAGCGGCGAGCCGTCGCTGACCAGCTCCAGGGCGATCAGTTCGCGCAGCACCTCATTGACTTCCTCGCCATCGAAGCGCTCGGCCAGGCGCTGCACCAGCACGTCACTGGAGCAACTGGCGCCGCGCAGGGCGTCGATGATTTCCCCGGTCAGGGCATCGCTGGCGAACAGCGAGCTGCTGGGGATGTGGAACAGCATGCGGGCATCGTCGACCCGCACTTCATGCAGATTGCGTTCAACCAGATTCAGGATGGCACCCATCACAACCTCCTCGAACATTCGACTGTGGCCAGATCAATCCATGCCTTACGGAATGGGCGGATTGTTCCAGCGCTGGATGGTCACGATCATCTGGCCCTCGCCGGTGCGCGCCGTGCCGACGTCGTCCACTGCGGCGATGACCTTGAGGTTGCCGGCGTTGTTGGTCGACATCTTGCGCGCCGGATTCGGCCCGGCATCGCCCGGAGTGAACACGCCGGTGTCGGCCTGCATGACGCCGGCGAACTTGACGTCCTCGTCCTCGCGGGCCCGCTCGTCGAACGGCTCGACCTTCCATTTGGCCGGGAACACGCCGATGCGATAGGCCTTGCCGTCGGCGCCCTGGCCCCAGGCCTCGGCGTCGAAGCGGCCCTGGACCTTCGGCGTCGAGCCGCCGTTGTCACCCACCCGGGCCACGGAGAAGGCCGGTACCACCTTCACTTCGGCGATCTCGCGATAGACCGCCAGTTGCTGGCCGCCGAGCTTGCCGACGCTGACCTCCTGCAGGCCGCCCGCCGCATCGGCGGCCGCCTTGACCTTCACTCGGATACGCTGCGGGGTGTTCTCCAGTACCTCGACCACCTCGACGCCTTTGCCGAACGACGGGGTGCCACCGAGGCCACTGCCGACCAGGGTCAGCTCGGTTTCGCTGCCCGCCTTCACATAGCCCGGCTGCACTGCCAGCAAACGCGCGGAGCCTTGCTGCGCGGCAGTGAAATCGAGGCCGCGCTCGTCGTGGGTCTTGTCGAACATGCGGCCGCTGAGCTGGCCGTTACTGGCGGCGAACACCTGGCGCATGCTCACGCCGTCGACCTCCACGGTGCCGCGCCATTCGTAACCGCTGTAGAGCACCGCCGAGCCTTCGCCCTTGAACGGCTTGCCGTCGGCGTAGCGGCCATCGAGGCTGACCTTGAAGCGGTCGCCGGCCTCGGCGCTGACCTTCATCACCCCGTTGAGCTCGCCGCGCCCCGGCAAGTGCCCGCTGAAGCTCCAGTCGCCGGCCAGGGTCGCGGCCTTGGGCATGGACTTCTGCCAGTCGCTCCAGGCCTTGCTGTCGAAGGGGTATTTCTGCGCGAGCAGCGGGACCATGTCCTTCTTCGCCAGCTCGAACCAGTCGCGGTCGCGGGACAGCGCCTGATATTCCAGGGACGGCCACTGGCCGAGGTGGAAGTTGACCAGCCGCTCCCATTCCTGCGCCGGCCGCCGCTGCAGGGCGATGCGCGCGCCGGAGTGGCAGCGGGCGCACATCTGCTTGGTCGGTTCCTCGATCTGCTCGACGGTGTTCAACCGACGTTCGAGGGCATAGCGCACGCCGTCGGTTTCGCTGGGCGCCAGGCCCTGGGTGTCGGCCAGGTATTTGACCAGGGTGCGACGGTCCTCGTCGCTGATCTGCAATTGGTGCATGGTCTGCATGCGGCCGATGGTCATCAGCCAGCCTTCCGGGGTCTTGCGCTGGTGGCTGATGCGGCTCAGGGCGTCATTGCCCTCGGGCAGGTGGCAACCCTGGCAGGTTTCCATAAGGATCTGCTTGCCCTCGCGGGCCTGGCCGACCTGGGGCTGCAAGGCGAGACTGACGGCCACGGCCAGCAATCCTGCGGCGCTGGCGAACCTGGGTGTTCTCTTCATCGATGACTGACCTCCCACGGGGTTCTTCTTATTGTTCGTACACTTCTTATAGGTCTCTTCCGTCGGCCGTACAGCGGCAGAGCGCGCACCGAAGAGCCGCTTGAGGGTGTCGATACATATTGTGTGCCAAGAGCTGCAAGCGCCATTCCACGGGGCTTGCAGCTCTTGGCGGGCGGGCCTTGCGGCGCTTTTCGCGACGAATGAGACGGTGCGAGACAGCTGTCTCAGGACGCCGAGACTGTCTCGCCCGGCGTCGCAATTTGCGACGACCGGCATGTGACACATCTTCGCCATGGAGGTGCCGGGCCCTTGCATTACATGGCCCGGTGCCAACATCGAGCGGCTTGGCACAGCGGTTGCGATGGCTGCGGCAATCACTCACAAGAACGAGGTTTGCCATGTCCACCACTGCCCCCCTGCACCCGGCCGTCGAGGCGTTCATCCGCCGCGCGCCGACCATGCTCATCGGTGCCGACTGGGTCGAGGCCGCCGACGGCGAGCGCCTGACCCTGCGCAATCCGGCCAGCGGCGAGGTGCTGTGCCAGGTGCCGGCGGCCACCCCGGCCGACGTGGCCCGGGCAGTCGCTGCCGCGCGCCAGGCCTTCGACGACTCGGCCTGGAGCCGCACCCGTCCGCGCGAGCGGCAGAACCTGCTGTGGAAACTGGCCGACCTGATGGAGCGCGACGCCGAGGTGCTGGCTCAGCTGGAATGCCTGAACAACGGCAAGAGCGCGGTGGTGGCGCGGGTCATGGACGTGCAGTTGTCCATCGACTTCCTGCGCTACATGGCCGGCTGGGCGACCAAGGTCGAGGGGCATACCGTCGATGTGTCGATGCCGCTGATGCCGAGCGATGAATTCCACGGTTTCATCCGCCGCGAAGCGGTCGGCGTGGTCGGTGCCATCGTCGCCTGGAACTTCCCGCTGCTGCTGGCCTGCTGGAAGCTCGGCCCGGCCCTGGCCACCGGTTGCAGCGTGGTGCTCAAGCCCGCCGATGAAACCCCGCTGAGCGCGCTGAAACTGGCCGAGCTGGTACTGGAAGCCGGCTATCCTGCCGGTGTGTTCAACGTGGTCACCGGCACCGGCGCCGTGGCCGGCGATGCCCTGACCCGCGATCCACGGGTCGACAAGCTGACCTTCACCGGCTCCACTGCCGTCGGCCAGCAGATCGGCCGCATCGCCATGGACAACATGACCCGGGTCACCCTGGAACTGGGCGGCAAATCGCCGACCATCGTCATGCCCGACGCCGACCTCGCCAGCGCCGCAGCGGGTGCTGCCACGGCGATCTTCTTCAACCAGGGCCAGGTGTGCTGCGCCGGCTCGCGGCTGTATGTGCACCGCAAGCACTTCGACAACGTGGTGGCGGATATTGCCGGCATCGCCAACGGCATGAAGCTCGGCAATGGCCTCGACCCGAGCGTTCAGATGGGCCCGCTGATTTCCGCGCGCCAGCAGAAGCGCGTGTTCGACTACATCGAGCAGGGACGCGGCAGCGGCGCCACCATTGCTTGTGGTGGCGAGCAGTTCGGGCCGGGGTATTTCGTCAAGCCGACGGTGATCGTCGATGTGGATCAGAAGCACCCGCTGGTGCAGGAAGAAATCTTCGGCCCGGTGCTGGTGGCCATGCCCTTCGACGATGAAGCCGAGGCGCTGCGCCTGGCCAATGACAGCCCCTATGGGCTGGGGGCGAGCATCTGGTCCAACGACCTGGGCGCGGTGCACCGGATGATTCCGCGGATCAAGTCCGGGTCGGTCTGGGTCAACTGCCACAGCGCCCTGGACCCGGCGCTGCCGTTCGGCGGCTACAAGATGTCCGGTGTCGGCCGCGAGATGGGCGCGGCGGCGATCGAGCATTACACCGAGTTGAAGTCGGTGTTGATCAAGCTTTAACCACCGAATTCAGGTGCCAGACTCCCAGTGGCTGATCGGGGCCGATCATCATTTTCGGGTGTCTGGTACCTGAACCTGCTCATATCATTTGTGGCCGACACCGCCCCTGTGGGAGCTGGCTTGCCAGCGATTGCTTCAGTGAATTCACTACTGCAAT
>NZ_JBMDIJ010000102.1:0-17457 GCF_057808595.1 Pseudomonas sp. FG98
ACAAATGTGGGAGCCGGCGTTGCCGGCGATGCGCCGTGTGGACGGCGCTCGATCTTGAGGGCGCTAGAAGACCATCGTCATGCACCTGTCAGCCTTGTCTCGGTATCTCGACAAGCCCAGTTCACAGCGGATAGTGCTTCAACTCCCGCGCAATCAGCATCCGCTGGATCTCGCTCGATCCTTCGTAGATCTGCGTGATCCGCGCATCCCGGTAGTACTTCTCCACCGGGTAGTCCTCCAGATAGCCATAGCCGCCATGCACCTGGATGGCCATGGAACAGACCCGCTCGGCCATTTCCGAGGCGAACAGCTTGGCCTGCGACGCCTCGCTGAGGCATGGCTTGCCGGCCGTGCGCAGGCGCGCGGCGTGGAGGATCAGCAGGCGCGCGGCGTTGACCTGCACCTGCATGTCCGCCAGCAGGTTGGCGATGCTCTGGTGTTCGTTGATCGGTTTGCCGAACTGGATGCGCTCGCGGGAGTAGACCAGCGCCGCTTCGAACGCCGCACGGGCGATGCCCAGGGCCTGGGCGGCGATACCGATGCGCCCGCCTTCGAGGTTGGACAGGGCGATGGCCAGGCCCTTGCCGCGCTCGCCGAGCAGGTTGGCTTCAGGAATGCGGCAGTCGTTGAGGGTCACGGCGCAGGTGTCCGAGGCGCGGATACCCATCTTGTGCTCGCTGCGATCGACCACGAACCCGGGGTTGTCGGTGGGTACCAGGAAGGCCGACAGGCCTTTCTTGCCGGCTTCCGGGTCGGTCACCGCGAAGACGATGGCCAGGCCGGCGCGCCGCGCATTGCTGACGAACTGCTTGGCGCCATTGATCACCCACTGGCCGTCCTTGAGCTCGGCCCGGGTACGCAGGTTGTGCGCCTCGGAGCCGGCCTGGGGTTCGGTGAGACAGAAGCAGCCGATCACTTCGCCGCTGGCCAGGCGCGGCAGCCACGCCTGTTGCTGCTCGTCGCTGCCATAGGCCAGCAGCGGGCCGCAGCCGACCGAGTTGTGGATGCTCATCATCGCCCCGGTGGCGCCGTCGCCGGCGGCGATTTCCTCTACGGCCAGGGCATAGGCCACGTAGTCGGTGTAGCTGCCGCCCCATTGTTCCGGGGCGACCATGCCGAGCAGGCCCAGTTCGCCCATCTTGCGCACCACTTCGTTGTCGATCCAGCCGGCCTTTTCCCAGGCCTGGGCATGGGGCGCGATTTCGTTGCGGGCGAAATCCCGGGCCATGTCGCGGATCATGATCTGTTCTTCAGTCAGTTCCAGGTCTTGCATGGCAGTACTCCGGCATTCAGAGGCCTTCGAAGAATTGGTCGACGCGCTGGCGGTCGAGGCCGGCGACGCTGGCAGGGTTCCAGCGCGGCTGCTTGTCCTTGTCGATCAGCAGGGCGCGCACGCCTTCCATCAGGTCGCCGTGCTCGAACCACTGGCGGTCCAGGTGCAGTTCCATGCGGAAGCAGTCCTCCAGCGCCAGGTGGCGGCCGCGGCGCAGCAGCTCCAGGGTCACCGCCATGCCCAGTGGCGAGCGGCTGTCCATCAGCTCGGCGGTTTTCAGCGCCCACTCATGGCTGTCGGTCACGGTGACGCTGCGCAGCTGCTCCATGATCGCGCTGATATCCGGCAAGGCGAAGAAGTGGTCGATGGCCGGGCGCAGCTCGGCCAGCGGCGGGTTGGCCAGGGTCTGGCTGCCCAGGCGGGCGAGGGCGCCCTGCAGGTCCTTGAGCGGGTATTCGCCCCATTCGAGCTGGTCGAAGGCGCTGTCCAGTTCGTCCAGGCGGGCGCTGTCCAGGTACCAGTCGGCCAGGCCGCAATAGAGCGCGTCGGCGGCCTGGATCTGCACGCCGGTGACCCCCAGGTAGGTGCCCAGCTCGCCAGGAATCCGCGACAGGAAGTAGCTGCCGCCGACATCCGGGAAGTAGCCGATGCCGACTTCCGGCATGGCCAGGCGACTGCGCTCGGTGACCACGCGCAGTTCGGCGCCCTGGGCCAGGCCCATGCCGCCGCCGAGGGTGAAACCGTCCATCAGCGCGACAATGGGCTTGCGGTAGTGGTGGATGAACAGGTCGAGGTCGTACTCCTCGACGAAGAAGTCATGGTGCAGGCTGGCGCCGCTCTTGAAGCTGTCGTACAGCGAGCGGATATCGCCGCCGGCGCAGAAACCCTTGGGCCCGGCACCGCGCAGGACCACGGCATGGATCGTCGGGTCGACGGCCCAGGCTTCGAGCTGCAGGCGCAGGTCGCGAACCATCTGCAAGGTCAGGGCGTTGAGGCCGGCGGGGCGGTTGAGGGTCAAGTGGCCGATATGGTTGCGGACCTGGGAAAGGACCTGAGCGTTTTCCGCTTGCGGGGTACCGGTGGATAAAGCTGGCGCGGTCATCGCTGTCTCCCTGCTTTGTTATTGATTTTCCACGTGAATTGTCACGGCGCGGACCAGTGGTCAAGGATCGCCCGGATCGTAGCAGTGCAAATTTGCCCAGCTCAATCGACAAAACTGCAAGGGCATTCTGCAAATTTGCATGGGCAACCTCGAACCGGACTTCTACCTAAGTCCGTGCCTTCGACACTTTAGCCCTGTGACCCACCCGCACAGGGGATTAGTTCCCTCGACCGCCGCGCCCATGGCCCCGGCCAAAGCAGCGCACGCTTGCGCCCAAGGCAGCGTAGGGCAGGGCGCGCAGGCTTTCGATAATCGCCTCCGACAACCGTCACCACCGTTCGCGGAGAGCGTCATGCACAAGAATAAGAATGCCAATGCCCGTTTCCTGCCGCTGTTGGCCGGCCTCGCCACTGCCGGCTTTGCCACTGTTGGCCTGGCCCCGCTGGCCCAGGCGGAAATCATGCTGTACGACAAGGATGAAACGACCTTTTCCACCGACGGCTATATCAACGCCTTCTACGTCAACAGCGATGTCGACCGTGATGGCGAGCAGTACGACCGCCGCCAGTCGCGGGTGAAGATGGGCTTCCTGCCCAACTACCTGGGCTTCAACATGACCAAGCAGATGGCCGACCTCAAGCTCGGCGGTCGGGCCTCGTTCTGGGTGACCATCAACGACAGCGAGCAGAACGGCACCGACACCGCCATCGATGTCCGCCAGTTCTACGGCACCGTGGCCAATCCTGAATGGGGCGAGGTGCTGATCGGCAAGGACTTCGGCCTGTTCGCCCGGTCCAACATCCTCCTCGACGAACTGCTCGCCGGCTACGGCCAGGTCAGCGACACCCTGGGCCTGGTGGATGGCGGCGGTGTGTCGTTCGGCAATATCGGCAGTGGCTACCCCTATCCGTTCCCGTCGTCGCAGATCACCTACCGCACTCCGGTAATGGACGGCCTGCGAGTTGCCGTGGGCATCCTCGACCCGGTCGACACCAACGACAACAGCGCCATGGGCAAGGCCTACCAGAAGAACCCGCGTACCGAGAGCGAGATCACCTACCAGTTCGACCTCGGTGGCGCAAAGATCTACAGCTGGCTCAACGGCAGCTACCAGACCTCGGACAACACCGACAGCAATGTCGACAGCGTCACCTCCAAGGGTGTGGGCTATGGCGTGCAGGCCAAGATGGGTGCGTTCTCCCTGACCGGCTCGGGCTTCACCGCCAAGGGCATCAACCCGTTCTTCACCAACAACGCCGGCGAAGCCACCCTGCGCGAAGTGGACAGCAAGGGTTACCTGGTGCAGGGCTCTTACACCTTCGGCAAGAACCGCCTGGCGTTGTCCTACGGCAAGACCAAGGATGACGGCAATGGCGCGGTGAACACCGGTGCCGACTACGAAACCCGTGGCATCGCGCTGTTCCACACCATCAACGACAACCTCAAGCTGGTGGCCGAGTACAACCAGTTCGAGATCAATGGCCACGAAGGCAGCGCACAGAACGAAGACACCGACACCCTGGCCCTGGGTGCCGTGCTCACCTGGTGAACCCCACCATCGCGGGGCGGGGGCTTTTGCCTGGCAAGGCGCATCCTGCCGGGCATGAGATCCTGTCCTGCGGTGGCCTTTCGGGCCTCATCGCTGGCAATGCCAGCTCCCACAGGTTCCTGTTTCGGGCCCGGATTCTGCGGCTGACCTGGAACCCTGTGGGAGCCGGCATTGCCGGCGATGAGGCCATCAGCAGCAACACATCACTTCCTTCTACAACCAAAGCCACCACCACCCCCTACCCAAGTAGCATTCGGCACCCCCGGGCCAGCCCCTAAACTGCCGCCATCCATCCCCTCATACGCTGGAGGCTGCTTATGTCGCAGTCCAACGCCGAAGGCGTCCTCAGTGCCGTGTCCCGCGCCGTGATCGCCGAAGAGGCCGCCCAGGACCTCGCCCGGCAATTGATGCACCCGCACCTGGGCTTCGTGCTGTTCTTCTGCTCTGCCGAATACGATCTGCCTGCCCTGGCCCAGGCCCTGCAACAGAGCTTTGGCGGTATCCGCCTGGCCGGCTGCACCAGCGCCGGGGAAATCACCCCGGAAGGCTATGGCCGTGGTTGCATCACCGCCCTGGGCTTCGATCACCGGCAGTTTTCCATCGCCGGCGAACTGATCGCGCCGATTCACGATTTCAGCCTGATCGACGCCCAGCGCTGCGTCGAACGCCTGATCAACGACTGTCGCGGCAACACCCTGGCGCCGATCAAGGGCCACAGCTTTGCCCTGACGCTGCTCGACGGCCTGTCCAGCCGCGAGGAAATGCTCCTCGCCGCGCTCAATGCCGCCCTCGGCGACATCCCCCATTTCGGTGGCTCGGCGGGGGACGACAATTACCTGCACCACACCCACGTCTATTACGACGGCGCCTTCCACAGCAGTGCTGCGGTGGTGCTGCTGGTCAATACCTGGCTGGACTTCGAGGTGTTCACCACCCATCACATCCAGCCCCGCGAAGAAAAGCTGGTGGTCACCCGCGCCGACCGCACCCTGCGCCGGGTCTACGAGCTGAACGCCGAGCCGGCCGCGCTGGAGTACGCCCAGTTGATCGGCGTACCGGTGGAGCAGATCGACCAGCGCACCTTCGCTGCCCATCCACTGGCGGTACGGATCAACGAGCGCTACTACGTGCGGGCGATCCAGCAGGTCCACGACGACCTCAGCCTGAGTTTCTATTGCGCGGTGGAGAACGGCATCGTCCTCACCGCCATGCGTCCAGGGCCCTTGGTGCCTAACCTCGAAGCGCTGTTCGACGGCCTGTGCCAGCGCCTTGGCGAACTGGTCCTGACCATCGGCTGCGACTGCTTCCTGCGCCGCCTGGAGCTGGAAGGGCAGCCGCAAAAGACCGAGGTCGAGGCGATCTTGCGCCAGCACGCGGTAGTGGGCTTCAACTCCTACGGAGAACAGTTCAATGGCATGCACATCAACCAGACCTTCACCGGCGTTGCCATCGGACGCTCCCGTGCCCGCCGATTCGACTGAAGCCCAAGCGCTGATCGCGCAACTGCGGCATGACAACCACAAGCTGGCGCGGATCAACGCGGCGCTGATCGAGCGCCTGGAGTCCGGCGCCGCACGGCCCGACGACTCCTACGCGGCGTTCCAGCATTCGGTGATCCTCGCCGAGCAGGTGCGCGAGCGGACCGACGCGCTGAACCAGGCCATGGCCGAACTCAAGGCCAGCAACCACCTGCTCAGCGACGCCCGCCAGCGTGCGGAAACCGCGCACCAGTACCTGGTCGATGCCATCGAGAGCATTTCCGATGCCTTCGTGCTGTTCGACCCGGACCTGCGCATCGTTCTGTTCAACCAGCGTTTCAAGGCGCTCTGGGCCAATAGCCGGATCCGCATCATCAGCGGCATGCACCTGTCGGAGGTGCGCCGGCTGATGGCGCGCACCGGGCTGTTCACCGAAGAGCCGCGCAATGTCAACGACGAAAACCTGCTCTATCGCTTGCGCGACGGTCGCTGGTTGCAGGCCAGCGAGCGGCCGACCCAGGGTGGCGGACGGGTGGTGCTGCTGACCGATATCACCGAGGTCAAGCACAGCGAGACCCAGCGCCGCGAGCAGGCGGTGGCGCAGAAGTCGCACCTGTTGCAGCGCGCGGTAGACAACCTGTCCCAGGGCGTGGCCATGGTCAATGCCGAGGGGGTGCTGGAGCTGTGGAATCGGCGCTTTCTCGAACTCAGCGGGTTGGCCCCGATTGCCGCGCACCGGCAGTTCGCCGATGTGATCGGCGACAGCGAGCTGGCCTTGCTGACCCCGGCCAGCCGCGATGCTAACGGCCGACCCTTGCAGGAGCTGGAGCAGCGCCTGTACGACGGGCGCATGCTGGAGATCCGTACCCATCCGCTGCCCACCGGCGGTTTCGTCAACACCTTCACCGACATCACCGAGCGCTACCAGCATGCCGAGGCCCTCAGCGAGAGCGAGCGCTGGATCCGCCTGATCACCGACCAGGTACCGGCGCTGATCGCCTACCTGAATGCCGACCTGGTCTATGAGTTCACCAACAAGGTCTACGAGCAGTGGTATTGCTGGCCCCACGCGGCAATGCTCGGCCAGCGCCTGCGCGACGTGCACAGCGCCGAGCACTACCAGCGCCTGGAAACCTATATCGCCCAGGCCCTGGCCGGCGAGGCGGTGACCTTCGAGTTCGCCGAAACCAACGCCCACGGCCAGGAGCGCTACATGCTGCGCTCCTATGTGCCGAATCGCCTGCCCAGCGGCGAGGTGGTGGGGATCTTCGTGCTGATCCGCGATATCACCGAGCGCCGGCGCACCGCCGAGGCCCTGCACCAGGCCTATCAGCACCTGGAAGTGCGGGTGCGCGAACGTACCACCGAGCTGACCCAGCTCAACCAGCAATTGCTGCGCGAGATCGAGGAGCGGCGGCGGGCCGAGTCACGCCTGCGCGATGCCAAGCAGGAAGCCGAGCAGGCCAACCTGTCCAAGACCAAGTTCCTCGCCGCCGTCAGCCATGACCTGCTGCAGCCGCTGAATGCCGCGCGGCTGTTCACCAGCGCCCTGCAGGAGCAGAACGGCAGCCCGGCGCTGGTGCGCAACGTCAGCAATGCGCTGGACGATGTGGAAAGCCTGCTGGGGACCCTGGTCGACATTTCCAAGCTCGATGCCGGGGTGATCAAGGCCGATGTTGCACCGTTCGCCGTCAGCGACCTGCTCGACAACCTTGCCGCCGAATATGCCGCCACCGCTGCCAGCGAGGGCCTGCGCCTGAGTTATGTGCCGACCCGCCTGCGGGTGCGCAGCGACATGCAGTTGCTGGCGCGGATCCTGCGCAATCTGCTGAGCAACGCGATTCGCTACACCCCCAGCGGGCGTTTGCTGCTGGGCTGCCGGCGTCGGGCAGGGCGCCTGTGGATCGAGGTATGGGACACCGGTATCGGCATTGCCGCCGACAAGCGCGAGGAGATTTTCCAGGAGTTCAAACGCGGCGATTGCCAGCGCCCGGACCAGGACCGTGGCCTGGGGCTGGGCCTGGCCATCGTCGAGAAGATTGCCGGCATCCTTGGCCATCGTATCCAGGTGCGCTCGACCCCGGGCAAGGGTTCGGTGTTCGCCATCGAGGTCCCGCTCAGTCGCCAGTTGCCCCAGGCCCTGGTGACCGTGCCGGAACCGCCACCCTTGCTGGAGCGTCTTGAAGGTGCGCGGATCTGGGTGCTGGACAACGATGCGGCGATCTGCGCCGGCATGCGTACCTTGCTGGAACAGTGGGGATGCCGGGTCAGTACGGCGCTGAACGAAGAGGATCTGGCCGGGCAGTTGCCGGCGCAGGAGGCGGGGCTGCTGATTGTCGACTATCACCTGGACAACGAGCGCAATGGCCTGGAAGCCGTGGCGGCGATCAATGCGCGGCGGGCATCACCCCTGCCGGCGCTGATGATCACCGCCAACTACAGCAACGAACTCAAGCAGCAGGTGCGCGAGCTGGGGCACACCCTGATGCACAAGCCGGTACGGCCGATGAAGCTCAAGGCTGCCATCAGCCACCTGCTGGGCAGCGAACTCAGCGTGCAGCACGTCCGCTGACGAAGTGGGCGACATCGTTGAATCCGTGGGTCGAGGCATGGCCCGGGGTGACCAGGGAATCGATGAAGGCCTCGTCCTCGGCGCTGATCTTCACCTCCAGGGCGCCGCCGTAGGTGTCCCACTGCGCTTCGGTGCGCGGGCCGACGATGGCCGAGCTGACCGACTGGTTGTTCAGCACCCAGGCAATGGCGAATTCGACCATGCCGACACCTTTGGCTTCGGTGTAGGCGTGGATCTTCTGGGCGATGGCCAGGGACTCGGCGCGCCATTCCACTTCGAGGATGCGCTTGTCCTGACGCGCGGCACGGCTGCCGGCCTCGGGTTCGGCGTTGGGTGCGTACTTGCCGCTGAGCACGCCACGGGCCAGCGGGCTGAAGGGCACCACGCCCAGGCCGTGATAGGCCGCGGCAGTCAGCTGTTCGGTTTCGGCCTGGCGGTTGACGATGTTGTACAGCGGCTGGCTGACCACCGGCTTGGGCACGCCCAGGCGTTCGGCCAGGTTGCAGATCTCGGCAATGCGCCAGCCACGGAAGTTGGACACGCCCCAATGGCGGATCTTGCCCTGGCGCAGCAGTTCACCGATGGCCGAGACGGTGATGTCCAGCGGTGTCGAATGGTCTTCGCGGTGCAGGTAGTAGATGTCGATGTAGTCGGTGCCGAGGCGGGTCAGGCTGGCTTCGATGGCGTTGAAGATATGCTTGCGCGACAGGCCGCTGCGATTGGGCACGCCGTCGGCCGGGCCGTAGCCGACCTTGCTGGCGAGGATCCAGTCATGCCGGTGGGCGGCGATGCCTTCGCCGACGATCTCTTCCGAACGACCGCCGTTGTAGACGTCGGCGGTATCGATGAAGTTGATGCCCTGGTCCCAGGCCTTGTCGATGATGCGCAGCGAGTCTTCGGTACTGGTCTGTTCACCGAACATCATGCTGCCCAGGGTCAGGGCGGACACTTGCAGGCCGCTGCGGCCCAGAGGACGGTAGATCATGGTCGAAAGTCCCTTCGCGATAGGTGAAGGGACTTTTGTACGGGGGAAATGCATCGCTGGCAAGTTGGCTTGCCAGCGATGAGCATGGGTATCTACACAATTCTCTCAAGGCTGGCGCGGACCCTGTGGGAGCTGGCGTTGCCAGCGATGAGGCCTGTCAGAACGACACAGGCCGCAAGATCGATGTCGAGGCGGATGGCCTCATCGCCGGCAATGCCGGCTCCCACAAGGTTCAGTGCCAGTCGTCAAAGCCCATGCCGCGATGAGGCCCGGTCAGGCGCCGACGACCTGGCTGGCCCCCCGCATGCGCGACACCCGCAACGCCACCAGGCTACCCACCACGATCAACCCCGCCAGCGAATACAGCGCCGCATCGGTCGAACCGGTCTGGTCCTTGATGAAGCCGACCAGATACGGGCTGAGGAAACCGGCCATCTGCCCGACCGAGTTGATGATCGCCAGGCCCGCCACGGCGGTACCGGCGGTGAGCAGGGCGGTCGGCATCGGCCAGAACATCGGCAGGCCGGTGAGGGCACCCATGGTGGCGATGCTCAGGCCGAGGATGGCGATTACCGGGCTGTGGGCGAAGTTCACCGCGATCAGCAGACCGATGGCGCCCATCAGCATCGGCACCACAAGGTGCCAGCGCCGCTCGTTGCGCAGGTCGGCGGAGCGACCGACCAGGAGCATGAACACCCCGGCCAGCAGGTAGGGGATCGCGCTCAGCCAGCCGATCAGCAGGGCGTCGCTGAAGCCCAGGCTCTTGATGATCGACGGCAGCCAGAAGTTGATCGCGTACACGCCGCTCTGGATGCAGAAGTAGACGAAGCCGAAGGTCCAGATCAGCGGGTTGGTCAGCACCGACAGCAGGCTGTCGCTGACCGTCTTCGGCTTGCCGGCGGCATCGGCAGCCAGGTCGGCCGCTACCGCCTGGCGTTCGGCTGCGCTGAGCCAGCCGGCCTTGGCGAAGCCGTCGCTGAGCAGGAACACCGCCATGCAGCCGAGCACGACGGTCGGCAGGCCCTGGATCAGGAACATCCACTGCCAGCCGGCCAGGCCGCCCTGGCCGGCGGCGAAGTGATTGAGGATCCAGCCGGAGAACGGTCCGCCGAGCAGGCCGGAAACCGGGATTGCCGACATGAACAGGGCCATGATCCGCCCGCGCCGCTGGGCCGGGAACCACTGCGAAAGGTACAGCACGATGCCGGGGAAGAAGCCGGCCTCGGCAGCACCGGTGAACAGCCGCAGCACGTAGAACTGGGTCGGCGTGGTGACGAACAGCAGGCAGGTCGACAGGGTGCCCCAGGTGATCATCATCAGGGCGATCCAGCGCCGCGGGCCGAAGCGGTCCAGCGCCAGGTTGCTGGGCAGGCCGCAGAGCACGTAGCCGATGAAGAAGATCCCGGCGCCGAGGCCGTAGATGGTCTCGCTGAAGTTCAGCGCGTCGAGCATCTGCAGCTTGGCGAAGCCGACGTTGACCCGGTCGAGGTAGTTGAACAGGTAGCAAACAAAAATGAACGGGATCAGCCGCAGGGTGATGCGCCGGTACAGCGCGTTGCGGTCGACGCCGTGGCCTTGGTCAGGGGCAGGGCTGGATGACATGATTCTCTCTCTGTTGTTATGGTTGTGCGGCATCCCGCGTCGAGGCGGGCGCTGGTGAAAAGTCTCGGCGAGCGCGCGATGCCTGTCTTTGTGCTTTTGCACGGCATTCACGGCACTTCGCTGTGCCGTCGCCCAACCTGTCGACCTTCAAGGAACCCGTAATGTTCGAACTGGACCATGACCTGGCGCAGGATATCGTCGACCGGGCGATGGCCATTCTTCCCTATAACGTCAACGTCATGGACAGCCAGGGGCTGATTCTCGGCAGTGGTGAGGCGCAACGCATCAATACCCGCCATGAAGGGGCGCAACTGGTGCTGGCCAACGAGCGCATCGTCGAGATCGACGGCGAAGCCGCCAAGTGCCTGAAAGGCGTGCAGCCCGGGGTCAACCTGCCGCTGATGCTGGACGGACGGCTGATCGGGGTGCTGGGTATCACCGGTGAGCCGCAGCAACTGCGTACCTACGCCGAACTGGTGCGGATGACCGCCGAAATGCTCCTGGCCCAGCGCCACCTGCAAGTGGAGCAGCAATGGCGGCGGCAGCGCTGTGACGATCTGCTGGCCCTGTTGCTCGGCGGCAGCGGCGATGCCCCACGTTTGCTCGACGAAGCCCGGCAATTGGGGCTCAAGCCGCAACTGCCGCGGGTACCCTGCCTGTTCGAGCTGGACGAAGGGCAGAGTGCAGAGGCCTTGTCGGTGTGGTTGATGCAGCGCTACCCGGACAGCTGGTGTGTCAGCCCGGCGCGTCAGTCCCTGCTCTGGTGTCGCCCGGCCGGGTTGGCGCTGGACGAGGCGAAGCTGCTGGACAAGTTGCAGGCTCAGGGCTGGCAGGTGCAGCGGGTAGCGGTGGGCGGAGTCGCCGACGGCGTGGAGAAGCTGCGCCGTGGCTATCGCCGGGTCCGCGACCTGCTCGCCTACGGGCGCGAGGTGCTGCCGGGCGAGCGCCTGCTGAGCCTGACCCGCTATCGCCTGCCGGCGCTGTTATGGCGCCACCGGCAGGACGACGCGCTGGACGAACTCCTCGAACCCTTGCAGCGCATTCGCGCCAAGGATGTCAGCGGACAACTGCTCCTCACCCTGCGCGCCTGGTGCCGGCATGACGGGCAAAGCCAGGCTTGCGCCGACGCCCTGGGCATCCACCGCAACAGCCTGCGCTACCGGCTGGAACGGATTGGTGAGTTGAGCGGGGTGGACCCGCTGGGGCTGGAGGGGATGTTGAGTCTTTACCTGGGGTTGCAGTTGTTGCCTGCCGAGTAGGCGGTGATGGATATCTGCACATCCCGCGCAGTAGTCGACGAGGTCCAGGTAGGAACTGCTTTAGCTGCGAAGGACCGCGCAGCGGTCCCAAATCCTGCCACACCGAATGCCTGGAGGAGTGCTGCCTGGCAGTCGCTGTGAACCCACGACAGCATAAGTATCAAGCTTGTGCTGGATGGTTTTGGGACCGCCGCGCGGTCCTTCGCAGCTAAAGCAGCTCCTACCGGGACCGCGCCGAACTTCGCTGCGATGCGGGAGCTGAAGGTGTCGACTTGTCCAACTGACCAAACAACCCACCCTCGCTCTTGTGCAGCCGACAGAAGCGAGCCAGCCTGACAACTGGCAGCATGCTGGCATCTGCAACAGGAGCCTCTCATGAAAATCGTCATCGCCCCCGACTCGTTCAAGGACAGCCTCAGCGCCGAGGGGGTTGCCGCGGCCATTGCAAGCGGTATCGCCGGGGTACTGCCGCAGGCCCAGGTGGTGTGCTGCCCGATGGCCGACGGCGGCGAGGGCACCATGGACGCCATTGTCGCCGCCTGCCATGGCGAGCAGCGCAGCCTCGAAGTCCGCGGACCATTGGGCCGGGCGGTCACCGCCCATTGGGGCTGGCTGGCCGAATCGCGCACCGCGATCATCGAGATGGCCCAGGCCAGCGGCCTGCAACTGCTCGAACTGGGCGAGCGTGACGCCTGCCGTACCAGCACCTACGGCACCGGCCAGTTGATCGGCGCGGCGCTGGATGCCGGTGCCGAGCGGATCATCCTGGCCATTGGCGGCAGCGCCACCAACGACGCCGGCAGCGGCATGCTCCGCGCTCTCGGCCTGCGCACCTTTGACGCCCAGGACGCCGCGCTGGAGGAGGGTGGACTGGCCCTGGCCAATGTCGCGCGCATCGATGCCAGCGACCTTGATCCGCGCCTGGCAGGTGTGCGCCTGGAAGTCGCTGCCGATGTCGACAACCCGCTGTGCGGCAGCAATGGCGCTTCGGCGATCTTCGGTCCGCAGAAAGGCGCCAGTCCGGAGCAGGTGCAGTTGCTGGACCATGCCCTCGGTCATTTCGCCGATCACTGCGCCGGCCTGCTGGGCCGCGATGTGCGTGACTTCCCCGGTTGCGGTGCGGCCGGTGGCATGGGCTTCGCGGCCAAGGCGTTTCTCGATGCGCAGTTCCGTCCCGGTATCGAGGTGGTCGCCGAGCTGGCCGGCCTAGACGCGGCAGTGCAGGGCGCGGACCTGGTGATCACCGGCGAGGGCCGTTTCGACGCCCAGACCCTGCGCGGCAAGACGCCCTTTGGCGTGGCCCGTATCGCCAAGCGTCATGGTGTGCCGGTGGTGGTACTGGCCGGGACCCTGGGTGAGGGGTATCAGGAGCTGTATGGCCATGGCATCGATGCCGCCTTCGCCATTGCCAGCGGCCCGATGACCTTGCAGCAGGCCTGTGGCAATGCCGCCGAACTGCTTGCGGCGCGGGCGGGGGATATCGTGCGGTTGTGGCAGGTTGCCAAACGCAACTGAGCGGAGCGGACCTTGTGGGAGATTCTATGGCGGCAGGCAAGCAGATTGATGTTGTGAGTGCTGGCCTCATCGTCGGCAATGCCGACTCCCACAGGGTTCTGAGCCGGCCACGGTATCTGTGCTCGACGCGGTCCTTGTGGGAGCTGGCAAGCCAGCTCCCACAGGTTCGATACAACCTTATTCGAGGCGTTTGATTTCCTGGTGCACCGCCGGCAACTCCAGCTCGCCAAACGACGCGCTGGCATCCACATAGCGCAGCGCCGACTTCACATCGCGCCAGCCGACATGGCTCATCAATGCCTTGGTATCCCAGCCATTGCTGCTGGCCCAGGTGGCGAAACCACGGCGCAGGGAGTGGGCGCTGTAGGTTTCGGCGGGTAGTCCGGCGCTGGCGAAGATCCGCCGCAGCAGGGCGATCAGGCTGCCGCTGTTCAGCGCCTCCTCGCCGAGGTTGCCCCAGCGGTCCAGCTTGCGGAACACCGGTCCACGAGCAATCCCCGCGACCGTGATCCATTCCACATAAGCCTGCACCGGACACAGGCTCTTCAAGGCCGGCATCCGGTGGGTGACCCCGCGCCCCTGGCGATCGCCCTTGCTCTGCGGCAGGTACAACTGCATCCCGCCACCCGCCTGGGCCTGGATATGCTCGACCCGCAGCCGCGCCAGCTCATCGCCGCGAAAACCCCGCCAGAACCCGACCAGCAGCAACGCTGCGTCGCGCCGGGCGCGCAGCAGGTCGGGTAGGCGGTGGTCGCGTTGGGCCGTGGCGGCGCACTGTTCGAGGTGGCTGATCGTGCGTTGCAGATGCTCCAGGGTCAGCGCCGTGGCCTGGCGCTCCTGCACCGGGTGTACGGCGCGGATGCCCTTGAGCATCTGCCGCACCAACGGCGCCTTGGTCGGATCTGGAAAACCCTGGCTGACATGCCATTGGCCGAGGGCTGCCAGGCGCTGGCGCAGGGTATTGAGCGAGTGTTCGCCGGCGAAATCGGCCAGGTAGCGGGCAATGCTGTCCGCCGTGGCCGGGAGGAACCCGCCCCAGGTCACCTCGAAATGCTCGACGGCGGCGCGGTAACTGCGCCGCGTGTTGTCGCGGACGGCAGCCTGGAGGTACTGGTCGATCTTGTTCATGGGGCGGGATGGGATATCGGTTGTGCTGTGCCGGCGAGTTTAGCGCCCGACCGTCCACGGCGCATATTCCATCGATACCACGCCGACCGGCTTTTTCTCGTCGAGCTGGTCGATCCCCGGCACCTGATGCAGGTCCAGCCCCATGCAGGCCGTATTGAGTCGTCCCAGCAGGGCACCGTCGAGTTTGAACTCTGCAGGCCGCAGAGGGTGTGGCCGCAGGTCCACCAGGCAGCCACTGGCATCCCGTTGGTAACGCACGATCAAAGTACCGATGCTGCCGGCCTGTTCGTCCTTGAGCAGGTGTTCGCCGAAGTACCGGCGCTGGGCGTTGACCAGTCTCCAGCCTGCAAAACCACGGTCGGGGAAGACCACCTGAACCGGTGCGACCAGCTCGACATGACCCTTATCGTCATACAGCGCCTCGGGTGCAGTGGGGTAGATACCTTGCAGGCAGTACTGCTCCATCTGCCTGGCGAAGGTCGCGGGATCGCTGCGCGGCACTTCGGCCGGCAGTCGTTCAAGCAGCTCAGGCTTGGCCGGCCTGGCTTCGCAGCTCAGGGCGCGGCCCTGGCGATCGGCGATGATGCGCAGCGACACCGCGCCCGAGGTCTGTTCCTGAACCCGTGCCGAGATACTGCGGTAAATGGCTGCCGAAAACGTCTGCTGGAAGTGCAGCATGACCTGCGGATCGACCTTCGGATTGGAGGGCATTTGCGCGCAGCCACCGAGCAGGGCGAAGGCGAGAAGGGCGAGGGGAAGTTTCTTCGACACAACACATCCTTGATAGGTGATTCGGAAAGCCGCGCAGAATAAACGGCGCGGCTCTGCGACTCAATCAAGAATCATTCGCGTGGTGTGTCGCGATCAGAACCGCCAATCCACCGCTACCTCCAGGCTCCTTGGCTCACCCAGGTAGTACTGGGTATTGCTCTGGTGGATGAACCGCGCATACACCTCGTCGGTCAGGTTGCGCAGGCGCGCGCTGACCTTGGTATGGGCGTCGAGGTCGTGGCTCATGGACAACCCGTACAGGGTGTAGGACGGCACCCACATGCTGTTGGCCGTATCGGCGTACACCGAGGCTACATAGCGTGCATCGGCGCCGACCTGCCAGCCCGGGGCGAAGTCCCAGGTCAGCCACAGGTTGGCGGTGCGCTCGGGGATGTTCACCGGGGTCTTGCCCTTGCGCGAATACACCACGCCGCCGATGTTCTCGTTGAACTCGTCGTACTCCGCCCGGACCCAGGCAAAGTTGCCTGCCGCCAGCACTTGCGGGGTGATCTTCAACGAAGCCGCCAGCTCGATGCCGGTGGAGGTCTGCTGCCCGGCCTGTTCGGTGACGTTGGGCAGGGTCGAGGAGGGCACCGAGATGTTCTTGCGCACGATGCGGTAGGCCGCCGCCGTGGCGCTGCCGCGATCGTCGAGGAAGTCGAACTTGCTGCCCACCTCGACCTGGCGCCCGGTGCTCAGCTCGAAGTCGCCGACCTGGGCCATGGAAGCGCTGGTCAGGGTACCGCCTGGTGGTTCGGCCGAGGTGCTGAACTGGCTATAAAGGCTGACGTTCGCGGTGAGGTCGTAGACCAGGCCGAGGCGTCCGCTCAGGGCGTCCCAGCGCCGGTCGAGGCCGGTCCGGGTGACATGGTCGCGTACTTCGAAATCCAGGTGGTCATAGCGCAGCGCACTGACCAGGGCCAGGCGTTCGGTGAGCCGGGTGCGGTTTTCGACGAAGGCCGAGGAGGTGTCGGTCCAGGTGCTGCGGCCTTTCTTGCGCGGCGCACTCATGCCGGGGATATCGAGGAAGTGATCGGGCTCGAAGGCGCCTGGAGTCACCGTGTCGAAGGTGGCGCCAATGGACAGCGGGTAGATGGTCTGCTGGTTGCGGTTGTAGTCCAGGCCGAAGGCCCAGTCGCTGGCCAGGCCGAACAGCTCGCTGGCATGGGTCAGCTCGATGCGGTTGCCATTGACCTCCTGGTCATGCCGCTGGCGATAGGCGCCGGAGCGCAGGACCGCACTGTTGTCGGCGTTGTAGCGATAGACCTCGAGATTGCGGTAATCGCGCTGGCCGCTGTAGTGGTAGAAGGTGTTGCGCAACTGGCTGGCGTCGTTGAAGCGGTATTCGGTGATCGAACGCAGCCAGCGGGTGCGTTGCTCGTAGCGGCCGTCCTCGACGTTGTAGTTGGCGAAACGCTGGTGGCGGTCGATATGCAGGCTGCCGGCCAATGGGCGCAGCACCGGCGTGCCCCAGTAGGGGCTGTCTTCCTGCTCTTCCAGGTACTCGATGGCCAGGGTGTGGGAGAGCTGTTCGTTGAAGTCGCTGAGCAGGGAGAACGCCAGGTTGCCGGCGTTGTTCTGCTGGCGGTCGATATAGCCGTTGCTGGCGGTGCGGCTGTAGTCGAGGCGGGCGTAATGACGCGGGCCATTGCCGTCGTTGAGCGCCTTGTTGATGCCAATCGAGGTTTCCACGCTGTCATAGCGGCCATAGCTGACGCGGCCCTCGAAGCTGTCGGTGCCGCGCTCGGCCAGGCGCGTCACCATGTTCAGGCTGCCACCCACCGCGCCGCTGCCATTAAGGAAGGATGAAGGCCCGCCGAGCAATTCGACCCGGTCGTAGATCCAGGCGCCGACCGGGCGTGCGGCGGCGCCGTATTGCAGATTGATGCCATTGAACAGTTGGGCGATCTGCGCGCCGTTGAAGCCGCGATAGGCGACATAGCCACCCCAGCCAGGCGGCGCCGAGGCGTTGACCCCGGGCAGGGCGTTGGCCGCATCCTGGAAGTTGCGCGCACCGATGCGCTCCATGGTTGCGCGGTCGGCCACGGCGACCGAGGCGGGGTTCTCCCGTGGGGTGAGCTTCAGGCGCGAGCCGCCTTCGCCGGGTCTGTCGAGGTCGAGGCGGGTGCCTTCGTCGGCCACCTCGCTATCGGCGGAAATGGTGCTGGCGGGCAGGATCAGGCTGGCGTCCTGCGCCCAGGCGCAGGTGGCGGGGGGGGGGGG
>NZ_JBMDIJ010000103.1:0-17252 GCF_057808595.1 Pseudomonas sp. FG98
TGCCGACGATGAGGCCATCAGCCTCGACATCGATCTTGCTGGTCTGTGTTGTTCTGGCGGGCTTCATCGCTGGCAAGGCCCCACAGGCGTATCTGCCAGCCTCAGGGGCGGGTTAGTGCACCTGCTCCGCCGTCAATTTCCCCCAGGCCGACAGCACCGTGGCGAGGATGATCAACGCTGCACCGGCCACCATCCGCAGCGACGGCTGCTCGCCGAACAGCCACCAGGCACAGGCGATCGCATACACCGGCTCCAGGGCGATGATCATCCCTGCGCTGCGCGCCTCCAGCCCTTCCAGGCTCTTGACGAACAGGTACTGGGACAACCCGGTGCAGAAGATCCCGAGCATTGCCAGGTACAGCCAGTCGCTATGGCTCAGGCCATGCACCAGCAGGGTGTCGAGGGCGAAGGGGGCAACCAGCACGGCCACGGTGAGGTTTTGCCAGAACGCCACCTGCACCGCGTTCATGCCTTGCAGGCCACGGCGGTTGGTGATCGCCAGGAGGGCGAAGGAGAAGCCCGAGGCCAGGCCCCAGAGCAGGCCGACGGTGCCCTGGTCGAGCAGGTCGAAGGACGGCACCACCAGCACCAGGCCGAGGCTGACCAGCAGCAACAGCAGGCTTTCGCGGACACCGATGCGCTCGCGGAACACCAGCAGGTCGAGCACGGCGATAAACGCCGGGAAACTGGCGAAGCCGAGGGTGGCCACGGCCACGCCACCGACCTTGATGGCGATGAAGAAACTGACCCAGTGCGAGGTCAGCATCACCCCGCTCAGGGCCATGATGCCGAAGCTGCGCCAGTTCAGGCGATGGAACACGCCGCGTTTCTGCAATTGCGCCACGGCACCGAGGGCGAGCACGGCAAAGGCCGCGCGGCCGAAGGTGATGACCGAGGCGGACGAGTGGATAAGGGCGCCGAGGATGCCGGTGAGACCGAACAGCACGGCGGCGACATGGGCCACGATCAGCGCATTGCGGTGACCGAGGGTGGAGCTGTGGGTTGAAACGTTGGAAGCGAGCATGGGCAGTAGAAAAGTCTGTGCATGGGTACGCACGCGAGCACTCTCCGGTGATCGTGCGGACTGGTTTTTGGGTAGTGGATTGTGTGGCCGCCCGGTAGGAAATCCGGGAGCCGTCGGCGCCGCAGCGTTGTAGTGGCCTGCACGGGCCGTGCTGCTCGTTCGCCGTACTGCGAAAGGAAACGGGGGTGGCCACCGCCTGCGTGGGGCGGTGGCCGGGTCAGGTACCGAACTCCGTCAGAACAGTACCCGGGTTTCAGCTCACGAAGCGTCGATCCAGATGGTCTTCAGCTCCGTGTACTGATCATGCGCCCAGATCGACTTGTCACGACCGCCAAATCCGGACTCTTTGTAGCCTCCGAACGGCGTCGAGGCATCGCCTTCGCCGAAGCAGTTGACGGTGACCACACCGGCGCGGATCTCCCGCGACAGGCGCAGGGCATTGCGCAGGCTGCCGGTGTAGGCCGAGGCGGCCAGGCCGTAGATGGTGTCGTTGGCCAGTTCGATGGCTTCATCGATGGTGTCGAAGGTGGTCACGCTGAGCACCGGGCCGAAGATTTCCTCGACGAACAGGCGGCTGTCGCGGGCCACGCCATCGACGATGGTCGGCTGCACGAACACGCCGTCCTGGGTCTCGCCACCCAGCGCGATGCTGAGCTTCTGCTCGGCAGCGTATTCCAGGTAGGAGCGGACTTTCTCGAAGTGCGCCTTGCTGACCATGGCGCCGAGACGGTTGTCCGGATCCAGCGGGTCGCCCAGTTTCCAGTCCTTCACATGCTTGGAGATCAGCGACAGCAGCTCGTCCTTGACATCCTTGTGCACGATCAGGCGCGAAGAGGCCGAGCAGTTCTCGCCCATGTTCCAGAAGGCTCCGGCGGTGACGAACTGGGCTACGGAGTCGAGGTCCTCGCAGTCGTTCATGACCACGGCCGGGTTCTTGCCACCCAGCTCCAGCACGACGCGCTTGAGGTTGGACTCGGAGGCGTACTTGAGGAACAGGCGACCGGTGTCGGTAGACCCGGTGAAGCTGACCATGGCCACGTCCATATGCCGGCCGATGGCTTCGCCAGCTTCACGGCCGCCGCCAGGCACGATGTTGAACACGCCAGCCGGGATGCCGGCTTCGAAGGCCAGTTCAGCGACGCGCAGGGCGGTGAGGGTGGTTTCCTTGGCCGGCTTGACCACGATCGAGCAGCCGGCGGCCAGGGACGGACCGATCTTCCAGGCCAGCATCAGCAGCGGGAAGTTCCACGGCAGCACCAGGCCGACCACGCCGATGGCTTCGCGCACCACCATGGTCACGGCGGCGGAGCCGGTCGGGGCGGTGGCGTCGTAGATCTTGTCGATCAGCTCGGCGTGCCAGCGCAGGGTGTGGATGGTCTCCGGCACGTCGACGTTCTGGCATTCGCTGACCGGCTTGCCGCTGTCCAGGGCTTCCAGCACGGCCAGTTCGTGGGCGTTGTCTTCCAGCAGCTGGGCGAACTTCAGCAGCACCTTCTTGCGGGCGCCCGGGGTCAGCGCGCTCCAGCGACCGTCCTCGAAGGCGGCCTTGGCCGCGGCGACGGCAACGTTGACGTCCTGCACATCGCAGGCCGCCACTTCCGCCAGCTTCTCGCCGGTGGCCGGGTTGGTGGTGATGAAGGTACGGCCGCCGATGGCGTCGCGGAATTCACCGTCGATAAAGGCCTGGTTGCGCGGTTGCAGCTTGGCGGCCAGGGCCTGGTATTCGGCTTTGCTCAGCAGTTCGGCCATTTCACTTGCCCTCTACGATGGTGGCGATGGTGCTTTTCAGCGTGCTGACAACCTGGGCCAGCTCGGCTTGTTCAGCAGCGTCCAGGCCTTGCAGCGGGGCGCGCACGCCACCGGTGCTCAGGCCGTTGAGGCTGACGCCGTGCTTGATCGACTGGACGAACTTGCCACCTTCGAGGAAGTCCATCAGCGGCATCATGGCGGCCATGATGCGGCGGCCCTTGTTGAAGTCCTTCTCGATCACGCAGGCCTCGTACAGGGCCACGTGTTCACGCGGGATGAAGTTGGAGCCGGCACAGACCCAGCTCTGCGCACCCCAGGCGAAGAACTCCAGGGCCTGGTCGTCCCAGCCGCAGGACAGCGAGATGTGCGGGTACTTGGTGGCGAGGCGGTGCAGCTGGTTCATGTCGCCCGAGCTTTCCTTGATCGCGACGATGTTCTTCACATCGGCCACGGCGTCGAAGAACTCCGGGCCCATGCTCACGCTCATGCGGCCTGGGTAGTTGTAGAGCATGATCGGCAGGTCAGCGGCGGCGTCGACCGCCTTCACGTGCACGGCGATTTCCTGCTGGGTCGGCAATGCATAAGGTGGAGTACCAACCAAGAGCGCGTCAGCCTTGATTTCCTTGGCGTGCTTGGCGAAGGCCACCGAGTCTTCGGTGCGGATCGCGCCGGTGCCGATGATCAGCGGCAGGCGGCCGTTGATCACGTCCTTGGCCTGGGCGGCCAGGTCGATACGCTCCTGGGCGGTGTGGGCGTAGTACTCGCCGGTGGAGCCGCCGATGATGATGCCGTGGATCTTCGACTCCACCAGGTAGTCGAGGACGGCGGCGAAGCCGGCCTTGTCGATGCTGCCGTCGGCGTTCAGCGGGGTCACTGCGGGGGTGTAGATGCCTTCGAATTTCATGTTTTTCTCTCCAGTGATACGCAAGGAATGTCAGGCCGCGCTCAGTTCAGCGAGGCGGCTTGTTGCAGGGTCAGGGAACGGGTTTCCGGGGCCAGGGCCCAGGCGAACAGCAGGCCGACCAGGGTGACGATGGCGGCGGCGTACATGGTCTGGGCGATGCCCAGGCTTTGCAGCGACATCGGCACCAGCCAGGTCCCCACGGCAGCGCCGATGCGCGACAGCGAGGTGCCGATGCCGACGGCCTTGGCGCGGATCTCGGTGGGGAACAGCTCGTTCGGGTACACCAGCTGCAGCACCTGGGCGCCGCCGATGAACAGGGCGTAGGCGCCGAACAGCACCAGCACCAGGGTCGGCGAGCTGTCGTGCATGGAGGCCAGGCCGAGCAGGGCCAGGCCAGACCAGAGGAAGCTGTGGATCAGCATGCTGCGCCGGCCCATGCTGTTGATCAGGCGGGTGGCGATGATGCAGCCGATGACGAACAGCAGGGTGATCGCCACCGAGCCGAACGAGGCCCAGTCGCCTTTCAGGTTGAGCGCTTCGAGGACCTTCGGTGCGAAGGAGTACACGGCGAACACCGGGATCACCGAGCACGACCAGAACATGGCGACGAACAGCATGCGCTTGCCGTAGCCGGAGTTGAGCAGGGCGAGCAGCGAGGTTTTCTTTTCCTGCGCCTGTTCCGGCAGGTTCTTCAGCGAGAAGGCCTTGCCGTAGACCTGCTTGATGATCGCTTCGGCTTCAGCCGGGCGGTTCTTGCTCAGCAGCCAGCGTGGCGACTCCGGAGTGCCCAGGCGCACGGCGAACAGCAGGGCGCCGATCACCGCCGGGCTGGCCAGCACCAGGCGCCAGTTGTCGTCACCGCCGGCGGCGAGCACGAAGTGGCCGACGATATAGGCGAAGGCGGCACCGGCGAACCACAGGATGGTCAGGGTGGCCAGGCGCGGGCCGCGGTATTTCTTCGGCAGGAATTCCACCAGCAGCGCGGTGGCCACCGGGTATTCGATACCGACCGCGACGCCGATCAGGAAGCGCAGGGCGAACAGCATCGGCCCGGACTCGACCCACAACTGCGCCAGCGAGGCGAGGATGAACAGGGTAGGGCCGACGAAGAAGATGCGCTGGCGGCCGAAGTGGTCGGTGAGCCAGCCACCGAGGAAGCCACCGAAGAAAATGCCGATCAGCGCCGAGGCGGCGATCATGCCCTGCCAGAACGCATCGAGGGCGAGGCCGGCGGACATCTGCACCATGGCTACGCCGATGATGCTGAGCACATAGCCGTCGACGAACGAGCCACCGCCGGAACGCACGGTAAGCAACTGGTGAAAGCGATTGAGGGGTACGTCTTCAACGGATTGATTGGAAGTTGTCATTATTGTTTCCTGCACTATCGAACCTGTTTTCCGGCCGAGCGGGTCCGCGGCGCTGAAAAGGAACTTCAGTCCGGGGATTGGCGCCTGGCCGGCGCGACACTGTTTGTTGCTACTTCAATCGTGTTGGCTGGACCATTTTGGGACTGCTTTGCAGTCCTTTCGCGGGCAAACCACGCTCCTACAGGAGCACTTCAGCTTTCTTTGCCGGCGCGCATCTGGCCCCAGGTCAGGTTGGCGTTCACGCCAAGCGACAGGAACGGTTGCGGCGGGTTGGCATTCGGGCCCGGAGACTTCAAGAGGAAGTCGATCAGGTCGTTCTTCTCCCCGGCCAGCCAGTCCGCCAGCAACTTGCCGGTGGCAGTGCCGCGGGTAACGCCAAGGCCGTTGCAGCACAGCGCGCCATACACGTTCGGCGCCAATTGGCCGAAGTAGCTTTCATGGTTGCGCGACATGGCCAGGGCGCCGCCCCAGGTGTATTCGATGCCGACGTCCGGGAGCATCGGGAAGCGCCGGGCGAACGAGGCCTTGTGCCGTGCGACGTAGCGCTGCAGGTACTTGGGATTGGCGCGGCCGTCCGGGTTGAAGCTGAAGCTGTTGCGGATCAGCAAGCGCTGGTCCGGGGTGCGGCGCACCGTGGTGCCGAACGGGTCGGCCGGGATCACGCCCCAGTACGGCTTGCCGCCCAGGCGCGCCTGTTCCTGCTCGGTCATCGGCCGGGTCAGGCTGGCGTAGGTGAACACTGGCAGCATGGCGCCCTTGAGGAAGCCGAAGTGACCGCCGAAGGCATTGTTGGCCAGCACCAGCTTGTCGGCGGTGATGCTGCCACGGGCATGGCGCAGCACGGTCTTGCTGCCGTACTCGAAGTCGGTGATCGGGGTGTTTTCGTAGAGAGTGACGTTGCTCGGCAGGCTGTCGGCCAGGCCCTTGACCATGGCCGAAGGCTGGATCAGCGCGGTGCCGGGGGTGAACAGCGCCTTGCGGTAGAAGTGGGTGCCGATGTGCTCCGGCAGGTCGGCGCCTTCGATCACCTCGAAGGGCTGGCCGAGCTTTTCCAGACCGCGCCGGTAGGCGTCGAGCACGGCGATGCCGCGATCTTCCACGGCGGCCTGGTACTTGCCGCAGAACTTCATCTGCGCGTCGATACCATGCTCGGCGACCAGGTCCTTGAGGTAGTTCTGCCCGGTGAGGTTCAGGCGCAGGCAGGTCCTGGCGATAGCGATGTCGCCGATATAGTCCTCGGCGCCGATATCGTGGGGCAGGTCTATGGCGAAGCCGGCGTTGCGGCCAGCGGTGCCGAAACCGACTTCCTGGGCTTCGATCAGGAGGATCTGTTCATCGGGGAAATTCAGCGCCAGCTGGCGTGCGGCGGCGAGGCCGACATAGCCGGCGCCCAGCACCACCCAGCGAGCATGGCTGGTGCCGGAATGAGCGGGCCGCGGCGTGCGCTTGGGGCTCAGGTGATACCAACCGCACGAACTGTCGTCGGCCGGCAACGAGGTTACTTTTGTCATTTCAGGGACCTGGCTGTTCTTGTTTGATCCGGTGTTGCCACCCAGGCCGAAATGCTTCACGAAACCTCGTGAACCTTCATGCTCCGGGCTGTTTCAAAGCGCGAGCGATACCTCCATGCCTTCCGGTGCGGCGTACTCCGCCATGCGCCGGCGCGACAGTTCCATATGCTCGCGAATCAGTTGTCCCGCTGCCTCGGTGTCGTGGCGGGCGATGGCCTCGATGATCTGGTCGTGCTGGTCGCAGGCCAGTTCGAGGTCTTTCTGCATGTCCACGGTGGTCGGGTGGCGGTAGAAAATCTTGCCCAGTCGCGCGTGGTCGATCAGCACACGGCGCAGGCTCGGCATCAGGTAATCGTTGTGCGCCATCTTGCCGATCTCGAGATGGAACTCGTCGTTGTAGATGACGCGGTTTTCCACGTGCTGCTCTTCGATGGCCTGGCGGAACCGGGCCTGGATCTGCCGCAGTTCGGCGATCTCGGCCTCGGTGGCGCGGGTTGCCGCCAGTTGCGTGGTGGCGATATAGACCAGCGGCGCGGCGAGGAAGAACGCACGCAGTGATTCATGACTCATGGCCGCCACCCGCGGTGCGCGGTTGGCCTCCAGCTCGATGTAACCCTCGGCGGCGATCTGTCGCAGCAACTCGCGCACTGGCGGTCGGGACAGGCCGAACTCGTCGCACAACGCCAGTTCATCCACCACCGCTCCGGGCGCCAGCTCCATGCTCAGGATGCGCCGGCGCAGCGCTTCGGCGAGAAGCGCCTTGCGATCCGGGGAGGCATCGGCAGGGGTGGAGGAGACAGCCGCGGTGGCTTTCATGGGAGCCTTTTTTGTACTCATCAGGTTGTGTCTACAATTTGTATAACGACTATAGGTGAGGATTAGACAATGTGTCTACAGATATTTCGATGAGCGGTCGGGCCTGCTTATCTAGGTAACTGAGACGGGGTCTGGTCCCCGGTTTTATTGGGTTTTGTGGCGTCTTGCAGGGCCTCATCGCTGGCAAGCCAGCTCCCACAGGAACTGCATGCACCGTTCCTTGTGGGAGCTGGCTTGCCAGCGATGAGGACACATCAGGCGATGGAAATGTCAGCTCTTTATGGCATCCAAGAGACACACTCTTATCAATTCCCGCCATCGACATGTCCACCCGCGACAGCCTTTTTACCCGCTTCAGAGCCCCGAGAGCCCTGAAAACACTGGGGAAAATAGCACTTCTACTGAATTCTTTTTGAATTCCTTGGGTATACACAAAGAATACAATTCCGTTGACCGCCCTCGGAACCCGTGCGAATCTCGCCAAAAGGCCAGTGTTCGCGGGGCCTTGCGCCACTCGGCAGGCCTTGCCGGGCGTCAGAAAACCCCCGCCAGAAAGTTGTGAAAGACGCAGTGCAAAAAAAGATCAACAACAATCAACGGGAGCCCCAGGCGCCCGGCCAGCACCACAACCCAGGAGACGAACAACAATGAAACTCTTCCGCAAAGCGCTCTGTACGCTCGCCATGGTCGGTCTCACGGTGTTCCAGGCCCAGGCCGAGGAAAAGACCATCACCATGGGTACCCTGTCGTGGGAAGACCTTACCCCGATCACCACCGTCACCAAGAAAGTCCTCGAAGACGCCGGCTACACCGTCAAGGTGACCAACTTCTCCGAGTGGGGCATCGCCTACGCGGCCCTGGGCAAGGGTGATATCCAGTTGCTCGCCTCGCAGATCGACTACGCCGCGCAGGACTATTGGAAGAAGAACAAGAACCGTCTGGAGAAGATCTCGCCGGTTTCCCACGGTCTGTACCAGGCCATCGCCGTACCCAAGTACGTGACCATCGACTCCCTCGAAGAACTCAACGCCAACGCCGACAAGTTCGGCAACAAGATCGTCGGCATCGAGCCGGGTTCGGGCCTGATGAGCGACGCGGCCAAGGCCGTGACCGACTACGGCCTCAAGCTCAACCTGCTCGAAGGCAGTACCGCCGCCATGACTGCCGCCCTCAAGTCCGCCGTGGACCGCAAGGAGTGGATCGCGGTGACCACCTGGGAACCGTCGTGGATGAGCCAGAAGTTCGACGTGAAGTTCCTCAAGGACCCGAAAGGCTCCTTCGCTCCGCCCCAGGGCTACTACTGGATCGGCCAGAAGGGCTTCTCCGCCGCCTACCCGCAGGCGCGTGAGCTGATCGCCGGGGTCTACCTGCCACTGGCCGACATCACCGCGATCAACGGCGAGATGAAGGACGGCAAGACCGTGGAACAAGCGGTGCAGGACTGGTCGACGAAAAATGCCGACCTGATCAAGCGCTGGGAAAACATCAAAAAATACTGATTTGCGCCACCGCGTTGCCCGGGCCGCCGTCCGGGCAGCGCTTTAACACTGCCGAACTGAACGTAATAAAAAAGCCAACCAGATTTCTGGTTCGACGGGTGCGAGATGAACACAGCAAGCGATGTAGCTGAAGACGTATTGGTGGAGTGCCAATCGGTCTGGAAGATTTTTGGCAAGAACGCCGATACCGCCATGCGTGCTTATAAAGAGCGTGGTTTGTCGAAGAAGCAGATTCTTCAGGACCATGGCTGTGTCGTCGGCGTCTCCAACGTCAGCCTCAAGGTCAGGCGCGGCGAGATCTACTGCATCATGGGCCTGTCCGGCAGCGGCAAGTCCACCCTGATCCGCATGTTCAACCGGCTGATCGACCCCACCTCCGGGCAGATCCTGATCAAGGGCAAGGACATCGCCAGCCTCGACGCCGCGGCCCTGCGCGAAACCCGCGCGCGGCACATCGGCATGGTGTTCCAGAGCGTGGCCCTGCTGCCGCACCGCACGGTGCTGGAAAACGCCGCCTTCGGCCTGGAGGTGCGCGGCATTTCCAAGGCCGAGCGGCACAAGGTGGCCGAGCAGGCGCTGGCCAAGGTCGGTTTGAGCGACTGGGCCGCGCGCTACCCGGACGAGCTGTCCGGTGGTATGCAGCAGCGCGTCGGCCTGGCCCGGGCGATCACCTCCGACCCGGAAGTGATCCTGATGGACGAACCCTTCAGCGCCCTCGACCCGTTGATCCGCCGCCAGTTGCAGGACGAGTTCCGCCAGTTGACCAAGTCGCTGGGCAAGTCCGCCGTCTTTATTACCCACGATCTCGAAGAGGCGATCCGCATCGGCGACCGCATCGCCATCATGAAGGACGGGGTGATCATCCAGGAGGGCAGCGCCGAGGACATCGTGCTCAAGCCCGCCGATGACTATGTGGCGGAGTTCGTCGCCGGCATCTCGCGCCTGCACCTGGTCAAGGCGCACTCGATCATGTCGCCGCTGGCCGCCCATCCGGGGCTGGACGCGAGCCGCCTGCCAAGCGCCGGCCCGCAGGCCGACCTCGATGCATTGATCAACCTGATGATCGGCTCCGGTGGCGATGCCCTGGCGGTGGTGGAAAACGGCCAGGTGCTTGGCGTGATCACCCAGCAGGACTTGCTGCGCGGCGTGCAGGGCGCACCGGCGCTGGAGCAGCCGGCACCGCAAGCGGAGCACGCGCTATGAGCCCCGTGGAATTCGCCGCAGCTTTCGACGAATTCGTCGATGCGCGGCTGGAATGGCTGTCGGACAACGGCGCCTGGTTCTTCGACGGCCTCAACGACGTGCTGCACGCCGGTTACCAGGCCATCTACAACGGCCTGACCTGGCTTCCATTCTGGGCGGTGATCCTGGCTTTCGGCCTGCTCGGCTGGCGCTTGACCGCCAGTTGGCGCTTCGCCCTCGGGACGATGCTCGGCCTGGTGCTGTGCGTGGCCATGGGCTTGTGGCCGCAGACCATGAGCACCCTGGCGCTGGTCCTTTCGGCCACCAGCATGGCGTTGATCATCGGCATTCCCCTGGGTGTCGCCGCCGGGTTGATGCCGTCGCTGGACCGGGTCAGCGAACCGGTGCTGGACCTGATCCAGACCCTGCCACCCTACATCTACCTGCTGCCGGCCATCGCCCTGCTGGGCTACGGTCCCGGCACCGCGCTGGTCGCCACCTTCATCGTCGCAGTGCCGCCGGTGGTGCGCCTGACCTCCCTGGGTATCCGCATGACCCCCAAGGTGTTCATCGAACTCGGCCAGGCCACCGGTACCACCGGCTGGCAGCAGTTCTTCAAGATCCGCCTGCCGTTCGCCCTGCCAAGCATCATGGCCGGGGTCAACCAGGGTCTGATGATGGCTTTCGGCATGGTGGTGATCGCCGGCATCGTCGGCTCCGGCGGGCTTGGTGAAGTGATCTACGGAGCGATCCGTACCCTGGACATCGCCATGTCGATCAACGCCGCCATCGCCATCGTCATCCTTACCCTGATCCTCGACCGGATGGCCCAGAGCGCCACCCGTCTCGGCCGGAGGGCTGTGCATGAATCCCGCTGATATCAAGTTTTCCCCGGGCGCCTGGCTGGCGCCGTCGGTGGACTGGCTCAACGCCAATCTGCACGGCCTGTTCGCCCTGATCAGCCGCTTTATCGAAAGCGTCCTCGGCGGCATCGAAGGCGTGCTGCTGGTGATCCCGCCCTACGGCATGATCGCCCTGGTGGCCGTGGCCGCGTTCTTCCTGGTCAACCTGCGCGCGGCGATCCTTGCTGTGGTCATGCTCGGTTTCTGTTTGCTGTCCGGCTTCTGGGTGGCCTCGATGCAGACCATCGCCCTGGTCACGGTGGCGGTGTTGATCTCGGTGGCGGTGGCCTTTCCCATCGGTGTCGCCGCTTCGCGGATCAAGCGTCTGGACGCCGTGCTCAGCCCGATCCTCAACGTCATGCAGACCGTGCCGCCTTGGGTCTACCTGATTCCGGCAGTGATGGTGTTCAGCCTGGGCAAGGTCCCGGCGATCCTCGCCACCATCATCTACGGCATTCCGCCGATGCTGCGCCTGACCACCCTGGCGTTCAACCAGGTGCCCCGCGACCTGCTGGAACTGGGCCGGGCCCTGGGCGCCGCGCCGCGGGCGATCCTGCTCAAGATCGAACTGCCCGCGGCCATGCCGACCCTGCTGGTGGGCCTGAACCAATGCATCCTGCTGTCCCTGGCCATGGTGGTTCTGGCCGGGCTGGTGGGGGCGGGCGGCCTCGGCGCGGAAGTGACCCGCGGCCTGACCCGGATGGAAATGGGCCTCGGCCTGCGTGCGGGCCTGGCGATCGTCGCCGTGGCCCTGTTGCTCGATCGCTTGTCCCGTGGCGCCCTGCAAGGTCGCCGGATACGGGCCGCGACATAAACAGAAAAAGCCGAAGGACAGTTGGACACCGCCACGCCGGCGTGCATCATTCGACGATGCACGCCGGCGTAGCGGTTTCAGCGCTTCGGTATTCATAGAACAAGATCGGAAGGCAGATAACGTGGTTGAAAGAAGGCATTTCAGTGATGCCATGCAGGGCTCGAACCTGCGCTTCACGGGCGAAAAGGGCCAGGCGCCGGGCGGGCAGGGCAGGGTCGGGTTCATCCTGCTCGAACACTTCTCCCTGCCGGCCTTCACCCAGGCGTTGGACACGGTGGTCACCGCCAACCTGATCCAGGCGGCGTCCTTTACCTATCGCACCTTCACCCTCGATGGCGGCTCGCGGGTCAGCGACCTCGGCCTGGTGATCTGCCCGGACGCGCCGCTCAATGCGGCCGCCCTCGACGACCTCGACCTGCTGGTGGTCTGCGGCGGCCTGCGCACCGTGCTGCGGCCGATCCCGGAGCTCAACCAGATCCTGCACAAGGCCGCGGAAAAGCACGTGGCCCTTGGCGCCCTGTGGAACGGCGCCTGGTTCCTCGGCCAGGCCGGGCTGCTCGACGGCTACCGCTGCGCCGTGCACCCGGAGCACCGCGGCGCCGTGGCGGAAATCGCCAAGGACAGCCAGGTCACCAGCGAAAGCTACATGGTCGACCGCGACCGCCTGACTGCCGCCAGCCCGTCGGGCGGCTTCCACCTGGTCCTGGAATGGATCAACAGCCGTTGCGGCCGCGGCCTGGTGGATGCCGTGGTGGACATCCTCGCCTTCGAGGAATCGCGCTATCGCCGCGCCCGCCCGACCCTGCACGAAAAAATGAGCGAACCGCTGCGCGAAGCCATCAACCTGATGAGCGCCAATATCGAGGAGCCCCTCAGCCAGGACCAGCTGGCGCACTACGTTGGCCGTTCGAAAAGGCAGATTGGCCGGCTGTTCATGACCCAGTTGGGCACCACGCCTGTGCGTTACTACCTGGAACTGCGCATCACCGAAAGCCGGCGCCTGCTGCAGCATTCCGACCTGCTGCTGATCGATGTGGCGCTGGCCTGCGGCTTTGTTTCGCCGAGCCATTTCAGCAAGTGCTACACCTCGTTCTACGGCTATGGGCCGTCGAAGGAGATTCGTTATGGGTTGGTGAAGGGCGGGAAGGCGAAGAAAGTCGAGTAGGTACTTGCGTTGATCTTGCTGGCCTCATCGCCGGCAACGCCGGCTCCCACAATGTCCGCGGCGACACTGCAACCTGTGGGAGCCGGCGTTGCCGGCGATGAGGCCCTTAAAGTCTCAGCGTTTCGTCAACCAATCACCGCCTGCAACACCACCTCCAACGGATGCCGCAACTTGCGATCGGCCATGCGCTTCACCTGGCTCCGGCACGAGTACCCGGTGGCCAGCGGCTCACCATCCTTGTCCAGCTTGCCCGCCCAGGATTGCTCGAAGATGGTTTTCGACGTTTCCTGGTTGCGCGCTTCGTGGCCGTAAGTGCCGGACATACCGCAGCAGCCAGTGGCCTCGGTCGCCAGCTTGAGGCCCAGGCGCGAGAACACTTGCTCCCACTGCTTGGTACTGGCCGGCACGTTGATCTTTTCGGTGCAGTGCGCCAGCAGGCGGAAACTGCCACCCTTGCCGCCACCTTGCTCCGGTAGCACGTCCACCAGCCATTCCTGCGGCAGCAGCACTTTCGGGCTGCCTTCCAGGCCCGGGACCTTCTGGTATTCCTGGCGATAGACCAGGGTCATCGCCGGGTCCAGACCCACCAGCGGCACGCCGCAGTCGGCCAGGGCCTTGAGCTGGGTGCCGTTGCGCACCGCGGCCTTGGCGAAGGCGCCGAGGAAGCCCTGCACATGCAGCGGCTTGCCGTTGGCGCTGTAGGGTGCCAGGTAGATGCGGTGACCAAGACGGTGGGCGAGGTCGATGAACGACGCCAGCAGCGGCGTTTCGAAGTAGCGGGTAAAGGCGTCCTGGACCAGCACGATGCTGCGCTCGCGCTGCGCCGGGGTCAGTTCGCGCAGGGCCGGCACGCTGGCGGCGCGCACACCGCAGCGCTTGAGCGTGGCCTGGAAGTTGAAGCGGCTGATCAGCGGGCTGTCGACCATGCCGATGCGTTCGGCCAGGAGGCCGCCGACGAACTTCGAACCCATCACCGCGTTGTACAGCCCCGGCGCGTAGGCCAGGTAGGGGATGGTGAATTCCAGCGAGCCGATCAGGTAGTCACGCAGCGGACGCTGGTAGCGGTTGTGGTACAGCTCGAGGAAGCGCGAGCGGAAGTCCGGCACGTTGACCTTGATCGGGCACTGCCCGGCGCACGACTTGCACGCCAGGCAGCCGGCCATGGCGTCGTAGACCTCGTGGGAGAAGTCGGCCTGGCCCTGCTTTTGCGCGCGCACATTGCGCAGGCGCTGGGGCAGGCCCTTGAGCCAGGAAACGCCGTTCGGCTTGAGCACATCGACATTCGCCGCGCCCTGCAGGCGCAGCCATTCGCGGATCAGCGAAGCGCGGCCCTTGGGCGAGTGCTGGCGCTGGCGGGTGGCCTTCCACGACGGGCACATGGCGTCGTCGGGGTCGTAGTTGTAGCAGGCGCCATTGCCGTTGCAGTGCACCGCGCTGCCGAAGCTCTGCCACACGCGCTCGTCGATCTGCCGGTCGTGCTCGCCACGCAGCGGTGCTTCGTTGACCTTGATCAGGCCCTCGGCGCTGTCCGGCGGGGTGCAGATCTTGCCGGGGTTGAGCTGGTTGTGCGGGTCGAACGCGCCCTTGAGGCGTTGCAGCGCCGGGTACAGCGCGCCGAAGTAGGCCGGCACGTATTCCGAGCGCAGGCCCTTGCCGTGCTCGCCCCAGAGCAGGCCGCCGTAGCGCTGGGTCAGCGCGGCGACGGCGTCGGAGATCGGCTTGACCAGCGCGGCCTGGGCCGGGTCCTTCATGTCCAGGGCCGGGCGCACGTGCAGCACGCCGGCATCGACGTGGCCGAACATGCCGTAGGTCAGGCCGTAGCCATCGAGCAGGGCGCGGAATTCGGCGATGTAGTCGGCCAGTTGCTCCGGCGGCACCGCAGTGTCTTCGACGAACGGCTGCGGGCGCACTTCGCCCTCGACGTTGCCGAGCAGGCCCACCGAGCGCTTGCGCATGGTGTAGACCCGGGTCACCGCCGCCGCCCCTTCGGCCAGGGTGTGGCCCAGGCGTTCGACGCTGGTGTCCTGTTGCAGGTGGGTGATGAAGTCCGCGACCCGCGCGTTGACTTCGTCCGGCTCGTCGCCGCAGAACTCCACCAGGTTGATGCCCAGGGTGGGTTTGGCCGGATCGGCCGGGAAGTATTCGGCAACGCTGTGCCAGACGATGTCCTGCATCGCCAGCATCAGCACCCGCGAGTCCACCGTCTCGATCGACAGCGGCTTGTGCGCCATCAGTGCGTTGGCGTCGCGCAGGGCATCCATGAAGCTGGTGTAGCGCACGTTGACCAGCACCGCGTATTTCGGAATCGGCAGCACGTTGAGCTTGGCTTCCACCACATAGCCCAGCGAGCCCTCGGCGCCGCACAGCACGCTGTTGAGGTTGAAGCGGCCGTCATCGTCGCGCAGGTGCGCGAGGTCGTAGCCGGTCAGGCAGCGGTTGAGCTTGGGGAAGGTGCTTTCGATCAGTTCGCCCTGGGTTTCCTGGATCTCCCGGGCCATGCGGTAGACCTCGCCGACCCGGCCGGGCAGGGCGCAAGCGGCGTCGAGGGTAGCGTCATCCACCGGCAGGCTGTGCAGGCGCTCGCCGCCGAGCAGCACGCTGTGCAGCTCCAGTACGTGGTCGCGGGTCTTGCCGTAGGTGCAACTGCCCTGGCCGCTGGCATCGGTGTTGATCATGCCGCCGACGGTGGCGCGGTTGGAGGTCGACAGCTCGGGGGCGAAGAACAGCCCGTGGGGTTTCAGCGCGGCGTTGAGCTGGTCCTTGACCACCCCGGCCTGGACCCGTACCCAGCGCTCCTCGACGTTGATCTCGAGAATCCGGTTCATGTGCCGCGACAGGTCGACGACGATACCGTCGGTCAGCGACTGGCCGTTGGTCCCGGTGCCGCCGCCACGCGGGGTCAGCTTGACCTGGCGGAAGCGGGGCTCGGCCATCAGCGCGGCGACTTTCGCCACGTCATCGGCATCCAGCGGGAACACCGCAGCCTGGGGCAGGCGCTGGTAGATCGAGTTGTCGGTGGCGAGCACGGTGCGGGTGCCGTAGTCGGTGCTGAACTGGCCGCGGAAACCGGCGGCACGCAGGGCATCGAGGAAGGCGGCGTAATCGGCGGCGGGAGCGCTCACCGGCAGTTGGGCGATCATCGGCGGATGGCCTCTTTTATAGGGGGCTAATCATGAATACCTGAGCCCAGGGTATGGTCCTGGTGCGGTCAGGTAGTGGATGATGCCAATGATTCCGCAGTGTCGCGTCGGACACAAACGGATAATCGCGCGGCCTTTGATGAGTTTTATGAATGAATTACCGCAACCTGACCCCATCCATGTCCCTGCTCCTGGCGTTCGAGGCAGCCGCCCGGCATGAAAGCTACACCCGTGCCGCCGAGGAATTGTCCCTGACCCAGAGCGCGGTCAGCCGCCAGGTGCAGAGCCTGGAGCAGCAACTGGGGGTGATCCTGTTCCGTCGCGAAGGGCGCACGGTCAAGCTCACCGACGTCGGGCGTCTGTACCAGCGCGAGATCAGCGAGGCCCTCGGGCGGATCCGCAGCGCCACCCTGCACGCCATCGCCCATCAGGTCGGCGGCGGCAGCCTGCGCCTGGCGACGCTGCCCACCTTCGGTTCGAAATGGCTGTTGCCGCGCCTGCACGAGTTCTACCGGCGCCACCCGGAGGTGCTGGTGCACATCAACTCGCGGATCGAGCCGGTGGACTTCGCCGCCAGCGGCATCGACGCCGCCATCGTCGTCGCCAGCGGCGACCAGCCCGGTCTGGTCTGTCATCGCCTGCATGCCGAGGAACTGGTGGTGATCCTCTCGCCGGCGCTGGCGGCCACCCGTGATGAATGGACGCCGCGCGATCTCAGTCGGCAGCCGCTGCTCAGCGTCGCCAACAACCCCAATGCCTGGGGCGACTGGTTCACCCACCACGGCATCGCCCACCAGGCCATGCGCCTGGGGCCGAGCTTCGAACTGACTTCGCACCTGATCCAGGCGGTGCGCGCGGACATCGGCATCGGCCTGGTGCCGCGCATTCTCATCACCGACGAACTGGCGGAGGGCAAGCTGGTCAGCCCGGTGCTGCCCTATGCCAGTGCCCGTGGCTACTACCTGGTGTACCCACCGAGAAACCGCGCGCTGCCGGCGCTGGAGGCGTTCAGAGGGTGGTTGCTGGCGGAGTTGCCGGAGGATTGATTTGGTGGCTTGCCAGCAATGGCGCTTGCCTGGAAATTGCATGGAGGCTGCCATGCGCTTGCCTTGATCCTTGTGGTGTTCTTGAGATCGAGCGCCGCCCGCGCGGCGCATCGCGGCTAACAGCCGCTCC
>NZ_JBMDIJ010000104.1:0-17218 GCF_057808595.1 Pseudomonas sp. FG98
GCCCTTAAGAGGTGTCCGGGATCATTAGGCCAGTTCAAGCCAGCTCCCACAGGTTTTTGTGGGAGCTGGCTTGCCAGCGATAGGGTCATCAGCCACACCGGATCATCTCAGCCCCAGGCGCTGACAAAATCCTCGGTCTTCAGCACCGGCGCCGTACGCGGCTCACCGATCGGTGTCCCCAGGTAAAGGAAGCCGATCAGTTCCTCTCCAGCTTCAAGCCCCAGGCCCTGGGCCACATGCGCCGAATAGGCCATCTCCCCGGTCCGCCACACTGCCCCGATGCCCTGGGCATGGGCCGCCAGCAGAATCCCGTGGGCCGCACAGCCGGCTGCCAGCACCTGCTCCGACACCGGCACCTTGAAGTGCTCGCGGGTGCGGGCGATCACCAGCACCAGCAATGGCGCGCGCAGTGGCATGGCCCGGGCCTTGTCCAGCGCGGCCTGGTCGGCATCACCCTTCTGTGCCACTACCTCGGCGAACAGCTCACCCAGGCGGTTGCGTCCCTCACCTTCGACGGTGATGAAGCGCCATGGCCGCAATTGCCCATGGTCCGGCGCACGCAAGGCCGCCTGGAACAGACCTTCGCGCTGCGCGGCATTGGGCGCGGGCTCGGTCAGGCGCGGAACGGAAACACGGTTGAGCAAAGCGTCGAGAGCCTCCATCGGCTACCCTCCAGTGGAAAAAATGAACGGCCATTCTAGGGCGCTCTTCGGCAAAGCGCACAGCGCCGTTTACTTAAAGAGTGCCGTTTACTTAAAAAGGGCCGCAGGTAGAATGGCGCCCTTCCGCTTCGAGTCAGGACTGAGTACATGGTGGCGCTGCCGACCCTACGGATCATCGGTTTCATTATCGGCATCTTCCTGATCACCCTGGCTGTCAGCATGGTCATCCCCATGGCCACCCTGGTGATCTTCGAACGCACCGGCGACATGCCGGAATTCCTCTGGTCGAGCCTGATCACCTTCGTCGCCGGCCTGGCCCTGGTGGTGCCCGGTCGCCCGGAACACGTGCACCTGCGCCCGCGGGACATGTACCTGCTGACCGTCTGCAGCTGGGTAGTGGTGTGCATCTTCGCCGCCCTGCCGTTCCTGCTGACCCAGCACATCAGCTATACCGACGCCTTCTTCGAAAGCATGTCCGGCATCACCGCCACCGGCTCCACCGTGCTCAGCGGCCTGGACAACATGTCGCCAGGCATCCTCATGTGGCGCTCGCTGCTGCACTGGCTCGGCGGCATCGGCTTCATCGGCATGGCGGTGGCGATCCTGCCCTTGCTGCGCATCGGTGGCATGCGCCTGTTCCAGACCGAGTCCTCTGACCGTTCGGAAAAGGTCATGCCGCGCTCGCACATGGTGGCCAAGTCGATCGTCGCGGTGTATGTCGGCATCACCGTGGTCGGCAGCCTGGCCTTCTGGTGGGCAGGGATGAGCCCGTTCGATGCGATCAACCACGCCATGTCGGCAATCTCCACCGGCGGTTTCTCCACCTCCGACCTGTCCCTGGCGAAATGGGACCAGCCGGCGGTGCACTGGGTCGCGGTGGTGGTGATGATCTGCGGCAGCGTGCCCTTCACCCTGTACGTCGCTACCCTGCGCGGCAACCGCAAGGCACTGATCAAGGACCAGCAGGTCCAGGGCCTGCTGCTGTTGCTGGTGGCCACCTGGATCGTGCTCGGCACCTGGTACTGGGCCACCACCAAGCTGCACTGGCTGGATGCCCTGCGACACGTCGCCCTCAACGTCACTTCGGTAGTCACCACCACCGGCTTCGCCCTCGGCGACTACAGCCTGTGGGGCAACTTCTCGCTGATGCTGTTCTTCTACCTGGGCTTCATCGGCGGCTGCTCGGGGTCCACGGCCGGCGGGATCAAGATCTTCCGCTTCCAGGTCGCCTACATCCTGCTCAAGGCCTCGCTGAACCAACTGATCCACCCGCGGGCGGTGATCAAGCAGAAGTACAACGGTCACCGCCTCGACGAGGAGATCGTCCGTTCGATCCTGACCTTCTCGTTCTTCTTCGCCATCACCATCTGCGTGATCGCCCTGCTGCTGTCGCTGCTCGGGGTCGACTGGATGACCGCCCTCACCGGCGCGGCGAGCACTGTGTCCGGGGTCGGCCCGGGCCTGGGCGAGACCATCGGCCCGGCGGGCAACTTCGCCACCCTGCCGGATGCGGCCAAATGGATCCTGGCGGGCGGCATGCTGCTTGGCCGCCTGGAGATCATTACCGTGCTGGTTCTATGTATGCCGGCGTTCTGGCGTCACTGATCGCGTCCGGCTCGCCGTCGGTCTGGCTCAGGCCGTGGCGGCGGGCGCGGTATTCGCCGGGGGTGAGGTCGAACCAGCGGCGGAAGGCGCGGAAGAAATTGCTCGGGTCGGCGAACCCCAGCAGGTAGGCGGTTTCCAGCAGGGTCATGCCTGGCTGCGACAGGTACTGCTCGGCCAGTTCGCGACGGGTGTCATCGAGCAGCGCCTGGAAGCTGGTGCCCTCCTCCTGCAAGCGCCGCTGCAGGGTGCGCTGGGACAAGTGCAGGGCCTGGGCCACCAGTTCGCGCTTGGGCTCGCCCTGGGGCAGCACCCGGCACAACACCTGGCGCGCCTGATGGGTGACCCGGCTTTCCGAGAAACGCGCCAGATACTCCCCCGCAAACCGATCGTGCAGCACTGCCATTGCCTCGTTGGCGGTGGGCAGCGGGCTTTGCAGGTCGGACGGCTCGAAGATCAGGGCGTCGTACGGGGCGTTGAAGGTCAGCGGCGAGTGGAAGGCAATCCGGTAGGGCTCGATGTCCTCCGGCTGCGGGCCCTGGATCAATACCCGGCGCGGCTGGATCGGACGGCCGCTGAGCCAGCTGCACAGGGACAGCGCGCAGGCCAGCGACGCCTCCGAACTGTGCCGGGTCGGCGGCAGGTGATCGCCGTGGACCGTAAGGATCAAGGCATGCCCTTCCGGGCCGAGCTGCAGGCTAAGGTCCGAGCTTTCCGCGATGATCCGCTGGTAGCGCACCAGGCGGCCGAAGCCTTCGGCCAGGGTGCGACTGGACATCAGCGCATAACCGACCACATGAAAGGATGCCGGACGCACCACCCGCGCCATGTTCAGGCCGATGGCGCGGTTGCCGGACAGCTCTTCGGCGAGCTGCCAGAGGCGGGTCATGGAGTCCTGGGTGAAGCGTGCATCGGGATCGCTAAGCGCGGCAAAGTCCAGGCCGAGCCTGTGGAACAGGGCGGGGCAGTCCAGCCCCTCCAGTTCGAGAGCCTTGACAATCCCCGAGGCCCAGCTTGCTGACGTGGTTCTCTCGTTCATGGCTGGCTCTGGTTTGGGGTAAGGCGCAAGGATACTAAAGTGGCGCCTATTGTCACTTGCTGATACAGCTACTGACTCTAGACTGAGTTCAGGCTCCACGCCGTACCCGTTGACAATCGACAAGAACAAGGAGGCCTCAGCCCCGTGGAAAGCCCTCGCCGATTCAACAGTTTTGCCCAGTTCTACCCCTACTACCTGGACGAACACGCCAACCCTGCCTGCCGTCGCCTGCACTTCATCGGCACCACCCTGGTCATCGCCCTGCTCGCCTACACCATCGGCAGCGGCCAGTGGCTGTTGCTCCTCGCCGTGCCGTTCGCCGGCTACGGCTTTGCCTGGATCGGGCATTTCTTCTTCGAAAAGAACCGGCCGGCGACCTTTCAGCATCCGTTCTATAGCTTGCTGGGGGATTTCGTGATGTATCGGGACATGTTGCGGGGGAAAGTGAGTTTCTGACCTTGAGGGCCTCATCGCCGGCAACGCCGGCTCCCACAGGGTTGGGTGTTGTGGGAGCCGGCGTTGCCGGCGATGGGGCCCTCTAGCCCTGCACGGACTCGGCCACCCGCGCCGCTTCCTCTTCCGCCATACGCGCCTGATCCTCGGCCAGCCGATACAGTTCGATGCTGCCGTCCCAATGCTCGATCAGCGCCGTGCACGACTCCACCCAATCCCCGCAATTGAGGTAGTCCACCTCGCCGACCTTGCGGATCTCGGCATGGTGGATATGCCCGCAGACCACCCCGTGGTAGCCCTGCTTGACGCACTCGTGGGCGATGGCTTCCTCGAAGTCGCTGATGAAGTTCACCGCCGTCTTGACCTTGTGCTTGAGGTACGCCGACAGCGACCAGTAGCCATAGCCATAGCGCGCCCGCCAGTGGTTGAGCCAGCGATTGAGGGTCAGGGTGAATTCGTAGGCCGAATCGCCGAGGAAGGCCAGCCAGCGGTGATAGCGGGTGATCACATCGAACTGGTCACCATGGATCACCAACAGGCGGCGGCCATCGGCGGTGAGGTGCTCGGCCTGGTCCACCAGGTGGATGTTGCCAAGGATGAGCTTGGAATAGCGACGCAGGAACTCGTCGTGGTTACCGGTGACGTAGATCACCTCGGTGCCGCGCTTGCTCATGGTCAGCAGGCGACGGATCACGTTGGTGTGGGCCTGCGGCCAGTACATGCCGCCGCGCAGTTTCCAGCCATCGATGATGTCGCCGACCAGGTAGATGCGGTCGGCGTGATAGCGCTTGAGAAACTGCGACAGGTGTTCGGCCTGGCAATCCCGGGTGCCCAGGTGCACGTCGGAAATCCACAGGGTGCGGACACGCCGCTTGCGCGTGGGTTTGATAAACGCGGCACTGTTCATGGGCAGGGCTCCGGCTGAGTTGGGGACGACCTTGCCAGCCGCCGGTTAATCCGACATGACAAACATGAGGCACTCCCATGACAGCCGCCGGAGCGTACAATGACGGCTTTCGCCCAGCCGGAAATCATGCCTGATGAGCAGCGGCCCGATCCTTTCCCTGCGTCACTACCGCGACGACCTGATCGCCCACGCCCACGAACACTCGCAACTGGTGTTCGGCCTGCGCGGGCGCCTGGATTTCGAGGTGGAGGGGCGCGGTGGCCGGATCGAGCGCCAGGACCTCATGGTGATTCCCGCTGGCGCCCATCACGCCTGCGGCAGCGCGACCGGCAGCCACTGCCTGGTGCTCGATGTGCCCGGCGAGAGCTGGCTGGCGCAGAGCCTGGGCGAGCGCAGTGACGAGTGCCAGCGCCTGCTGGATCGCCCCGGCCCGTTGCTGCTGGACACCCGCCAGCAGCAACTGGTGGACTGGCTGGCCCACAGCCCGGTCGAAGATCCCCTGATCGCCCGCCAGGGTGCGGTCCTGCTGCTGGCCAGCCTGAATCCGGCGACCGGCGCCGTGCAGCACGCGCGCGAGCTGCCCTACGCCGCCTTCGACGCGCACATCGAGCAATACGCCGCCTATCCCCTGCAAGTCGCCGACCTGGCCTGTCTTGCCGGCCTGTCCAGCGCCCGCCTGCACGCGCGCTTCATCAGCGAGCGCGGCATCACGCCGATGGACTACATCCGCCAGCGCCGCCTGCTGCGCGGCCGCCAGTTGCTGCAAGGCAGCGCCCTGCCGATCGGCGAGATCGCCAGCCGGGTCGGCTACAGTTCGCAGAGCGCCTTCGCCGCCGCCATGCTCAAGGCCTTCGGCCGCAGCCCCGGCGCACTGCGCCGCGAGTCCGGCGACAACTGACGCGAGCCTGGCGACAGACAGCGCGTCCCCCGTCCTCGTAGACTGGCCGCGTCGATCCACGACCCTGCAAGGACCTCCATGAACCACCGCACCGCCCTCGGCGCCCTGCATATCGGCGCGCTGTTCTTCGGCCTGACCGGCGTTTTCGGCAAGCTGGCCAGCGCTTCGCCCTCGATCATCGTGTTCGGTCGTGCCGCCTTCGCGGTGCTCGCCCTGGGTCTGTTCACCCGCCTCGCCGGGCCGGGCTGGAAAGCCTTGCAGGTGCAGGACTGGAAGCGCCTTGCCCTGGGCGGCGTGCTGCTGGCCGGGCACTGGGTGAGTTTCTTCATCTCGGTGAAGGTCGCAGGCGTGGCCATCGCTACCCTGGGTTTCGCCAGCTTCCCGGCTTTCACCGTGATCCTCGAAGGCCTGCTGTTCCGCGAGCGGATACGCAGCAACGAATTGCTGCTGGTGGGGCTGGTGACTATCGGTCTGATCCTGGTCACGCCGGAATTCAACCTGGCCAGCGAAGCCACCGGCGGCCTGCTCTGGTCGCTGCTGTCCGGCCTGCTGTTCTCGCTGCTGTCGCTGACCAACCGGGCCGGCTCCGGGCGGATTCCGGCGGTGCAGGCAGCGATGTGCCAGAACCTGGTGGTTGCCCTGTGCCTGCTGCCGTTCGCTGCACCGGGCCTGAGCGACGTTCCAGCGCTGGATTGGCTGTGGATCGGCCTGCTCGGGGTGTTCTGCACCGGCGTCGCCCACAGCCTGTTCGTCGCCGCGCTGGGGGTGATCAAGGCGCGCACGGCGGCGGTGGTGTTCGCCATGGAACCGATCTACGGCATCGCCGTGGCCTGGATGCTGTTCGCCGAAACGCCAACGCCGCGGATGCTGCTGGGCGGCGTGCTGATCATCTTCGCCATCGTCATTTCCAGCCGTTTGGCGGCCAGTGGCGAGTCACGCAAGGCGGCTGCGGAGCATTAGCGGTCGTTATGGCCGAGGTCGCGCTTCGGATCGATCTGGTCGCGCACCCGCTGCTTCAGCACCTTGGCCTCGGGGAAGCCACCATCGGCCTTGCGCTCCCAGATCTGCACGCCATCGCAGGTGATACGGAAGGTACCGCCGCTGGCTGGTTCCAGCGCCACCCGCCCCAGCTCGTCGCTGAAGGTGCTGAGCAGTTCCTGGGCCAGCCAGGCGGCACGCAGCAGCCATTGGCACTGGGTGCAGTAGGTGATGACGATTTCCGGCTTCGGCGCGCTCACGGTGACAACCTCAAACAAAAATGTGTGGCGCTTATACTAGCGGTTTGCCCTTGGCTCCGAGAATCGCGATGCGCCGCTTGCTGCTGTGTTTGCTCCTGCTGTTCCCTTCCCTTCTGATCGCAGCCGAAAACACCCGCCCCAAGGTCGGCCTGGTGCTGTCCGGCGGCGCAGCCCGCGGCCTGGCCCATATCGGCGTGCTCAAGGCGCTGGAGGAACAGGGGGTGAAGATCGACGCGATTGCCGGCACCAGCATGGGCGCAGTGATCGGCGGGCTGTATGCCTCGGGCTACAAGGTCGAGGAACTGGAGAAGCTGGCACGCAGCATCGACTGGCAACAGGCCCTGTCCGATGCTCCGCCGCGCAAGGACGTGCCGTTCCGGCGCAAGCAGGACGACCGCGACTTCCTGGTCAAGCAGAAGATCAGCTTCCGCGACGACGGCAGCCTGGGCCTGCCACTGGGCGTCATCCAGGGCCAGAACCTCGCCCTGCTGCTGGAAAGCCTGCTGGCCCACACCAGCGATACCCGGGACTTCGACAAACTGCCGATCCCCTTCCGCGCCGTGGCCACCGATATCGCCAGCGGCGAGAAAGTGGTGTTCAGCCGCGGCCACCTGCCCCAGGTAATCCGCGCCAGCATGTCGATCCCGGCGGTGTTCGCCCCGGTGGAGCTGGACGGCAGGCTGCTGGTGGATGGCGGCATGGTCGACAACATCCCCCTGGATATCGTGCGCCAGATGGGCGTCGACCTGGCCATCGTCGTGGATATCGGCACGCCGCTACGCAACCGCAAGCAACTGGGCACGGTGGTCGATGTGCTCAACCAGTCCATCACCCTGATGACCCGACGCAACTCCGAGGAACAACTGGCCGCCCTGCAGCGCGACGACATTCTGATCCAGCCGCCGCTGGCCAGCATCAGCGCCACCGATTTCGGCCGTGCCGAAGAAATGATGGAGGCCGGCTACCGCGCCACGCGCATCCTCGACAAGCGCCTGTTCGCCCTGCGCCCGCCCGAGGGCAGCGGCAGCGAGCTGGCGGTGGCCCGTTCCGCCGAACAGCGCACGCCGGTCATCACCGCGATCAAGGTAGAAAATGACTCCAAGGTCAGCGACGACGTGATCCGCTACTACATCCGCCAGCCCGTAGGCGAACCGCTGGACCTCGATCGCCTGCAAACCGACATGGGCACCCTATACGGCCTCGACTACTTCGACCGGGTGCAATACCGGGTGGTACACAAGGGCAAGGACAACACCCTGGTGATCAACGCTCGTGGCCGTACCGGTGGCACCGATTACCTGCGCCTGGGCCTGAACCTGTCCGACGACATGCGTGGTGACAGCGCCTTCAACCTGGGCGCCAGCTACCGGGTCAACGGCATCAACAGGCTTGGAGGGGAATGGCTGACCCGGGCGCAGATCGGCGATATCCAGGAGCTGTACAGCGAGTTCTATCAACCGCTGGACGTAGGCTCCCGTTACTTTGTCGCGCCTTACTTGAGGCTGGGTTCGCAGAATGTCGAGGCCACGCTGGACAACGACCCGGTCGCCGAATACCGCCTGGAACGCTATGGCTATGGTTTCAACGTTGGCCGACAGATCGGCACCAGTGGCGAAGTACGCCTCGGCGCGGGCCAGGCATGGGGCAAGGCCCAGGTGCGTATCGGTGAACAGGAATTGCCCGACGTCAGTGTCAGCGAAGGATTCTATGAGCTCCGCTATTCATTCGACTCGTTCGACAATGTCTACTTCCCCCACCGTGGTGAAGACGTACGTCTGACCCTGATGCAATTCGACCCGAACCTTGGCTCCGAACACCGCTATCGGCAATGGGACCTGCAACTGGACAAGGCCCTGAGCAGCGGCCCGAACACCTGGGTGCTTGGCGGTCGCTATGGCAGGACCCTGGACGATGCCGACGTAGTGACTTCAAGCCTGATCATGGGGGGACCACGGCAGTTGTCCGGGTTCCGCCAGAATTCATTGTCCGGGCAAAACCTGAGCCTGATGCGGGTGGTGTACTACCGCCGGCTGACGCCCCAGGCTTATCTGCCGCTGGACTTCCCGCTGTACCTGGGAGGCTCGCTGGAACGCGGCCGGGTGTGGAACAACGACAACGAGTTCGACAGCGGTTATATCAATGCCGCGAGCATCTTCCTCGGCTTCGATACGCCACTGGGGCCGTTGAGTTTCAGCTATGGGTTCAATACCGAGGATCAGAAGGCGGTGTATCTGAATCTGGGGCAGACTTTCTAGGCAGTCAGCACATGCCTGAAGGCTTGTGCTGACCCTGTGGGAGCTGGCTTGTCGGGGCGCCGAACCGCAGCGATGAGGCCGTGGAGGAAAAGTCAGACCTTGGACTTGTCCAGATTGGCCAGAATCCGCGTATGCACTCGCATGCACACCGCCAGATCGTCCTCGTCCACCCCGGTGAACAGCTCCACTCGCAGGGCATTGGCGATGGTCTCGATCTGATCGATCAGCGGATTGGCCGGAGGGCAAAGGACGATCTTCTTGGCCCGCCGGTCCTCCACCACCGCCTGACGCTTCACCAGCCCCTGGGATTCCAGGCTGTCCAGCAGCCGGGCCAGGGTCGGACCCTCGACGCCCACGCTCTGGGCCAGTTCACGCTGGGTCGGGGCTTCGTCGAAACGGGCGAGGTGCAGCAGCACCAGCCAGCGCGCCTGGGACAGGTTGAGGCCCGCCAGACGGCGGTCCAGTTCGGCGCGCCAGCCTCGGGACATGTGGGCAAGTTGCATCCCGAAGCGGTGTTGATCGGTCAGTGGCATGGAAAACTCATGGTCAGAACTAATTATTAGTCAGCTAACCATGGCCGTTGCGCTTAGGCAAGGTTGATCTGGATGACGTTCCGGACCAAACGTAAGAATTCATGACCACCTGATTACATCTCGGCTCTTACATCTCAAACTCGGCTGCCAGGGCAGCACGCACGCAGTAGAGCACTCCCTCCGGCACTCGCGAGGCGAACAGCGGCAGGATTTCCGAGACCGGCGGCAGTTCGCCCTCGCCATCGAGGAAGGCGTCCTGCACTTCCATCATCAGGTCTTCCGGTAGATCCAGGGCCTGCTCCAGCGACAGCTCCTGACGGCCAATGGCCTCGGCCAGCAGGCTGTAGACGTTCTTTTCGCTGCACTTCAACTGCCCGGCGATCTGTGCCGGAGTCATGCCGGCGCGGGCCAGGCTGACCAGTTCGTGGCGCAGATCGGTGACCACCGGTGGTGTCTCGGCCTCGCCGCCAAGCACTTCGAGGAACGCCTCGCCATAACGCTCCAGCTTGCGCGCACCGACACCGCTGACCCGGGCCATCTCGGCCAGGCTGGTGGGCTGGCTGCGCAGCATTTCCAGCAGGGTCGAGTCGGGGAAGATGACGTAGGGCGGCACACCGTGTTCCTCGGCCAGCTTGCGCCGGAGGGTGCGCAAGGCTTCCCACTGTTCGCGCTCGTCGCCGCGCACCAGTTGGCTGGCCGGGCTGCCGCCGCTGCTGCTGCCTTTGCTGGTGGTCTGCGGCTTGAGATCGCGGCGCAGTTCCAGGGTCACTTCACCACGCAGCAACGGCCGACAGCTATCGGACAGACGCAGACCGCCGTAGCCATCCAGGTCGACGTCCACCAGCCCGCGAGCGACCATCTGGCGGAACAGCGAACGCCATTCCCCCTCGGCGCGTCCCTTGCCGACGCCGTACACCGAGAGCTTCTCGTGACCGAAGTTGCGGATCTTCTCGTTGTCCTTGCCCAGCAGCACATCCACCAGGTGGCCGACGCCGTAGCGCTGCCCCGTGCGGTAGATCGCCGACAGGGCCTGCCGCGCCGGCTCGGTGGCATCCCAGGTCTGCACGCCGTCGACGCAGTTGTCGCAATGCCCGCAGGGTTGCGGCAGTTCTTCGTCGAAATAGCGCAACAGGGCCTGGCGGCGGCAGCGGGTTTCTTCGCAGAGGGCGAGCATGGCATCGAGCTTGTGCTGCTCGACACGCTTGTGCCGTTCGTCGCCTTCGGAGTTCTGCAGCATCTGCTTGAGCATCACCATGTCCTGCAGGCCGTAGGCCATCCAGGCATCTGCCGGCAGACCGTCACGGCCGGCGCGGCCGGTTTCCTGGTAATAGGCTTCCAGTGACTTGGGCAGGTCGAGGTGGGCGACGAAGCGCACGTTGGGCTTGTCGATACCCATGCCGAAGGCGATGGTCGCGACCATGATCAGCCCTTCCTCGTTGAGGAAACGGCGCTGGTTGGCGGCGCGGGTCTCGGCCGGCAGACCGGCGTGATACGGCAGCGCCGGGAAGCCCTGGTCGCAGAGGAACGCGGCGACTTCATCGACCTTCTTGCGCGACAGGCAGTAGACGATCCCGGCGTTGCCGCGACGTTCGCCGAGGAACGCCAGCAACTGCTTGCGCGGCTGCTCCTTGGGCACGATGCGGTAGAAGATGTTCGGCCGGTCGAAGCTGGAGAGGAAACGCTCGGCATTGTGCAAGTGCAGGCGGTTGACGATTTCCTCGCGGGTGCGCATGTCCGCGGTGGCGGTCAGGGCAATGCGCGGGACATGGGGGAACAGCTCGGCCAGTTGCCCCAGTTGCAGGTATTCCGGGCGGAAATCGTGGCCCCATTGCGAAACGCAGTGGGCTTCGTCGATGGCGAACAGGGCGATGTCCAGCTCGCGCAGGAAATCCAGCATGCGCGGCTGAACCAGGCGCTCGGGCGCGAGGTAGAGCATCTTCAGCTCGCCGCGGCGAATGCGTCCGGCCAGCTCGCGCTGTTGCTCCGGGCTCATCGTGGAGTTCAGCGAGGCAGCGGCCACGCCCAGCTCGTCGAGGGTCGCCACCTGGTCTTCCATCAGCGCGATCAGTGGCGAAACCACCACCGCCAGGCCATTGCGCAGCAGCGCCGGGACCTGGAAGCACAGCGACTTGCCGCCGCCGGTCGGCATCAGCACCAGCGCATCGCCGCCGTTGGCCACGCATTCGATGATCGCGTCCTGGCGGCCACGGAAACTGTCGTAGCCGAAGATATCGCGGAGAACGCGCTGAGCCTGTTCGAGCATAACCACTCCAAAAATCGTGAACCCATCCTGGCCGCACAGGCTGGATTAAAATCCGTCGCGGCTCACGTGAAAAAACGCAAGCAGCTTTTACCGGGGAAAATCCGCACCCGGCGGAAAAAAGCCGAGAGTATACCCGAGCGCCCGCCGCCGAAGGGCGACCGCGCGATAGAGCGTCATCCTTTGCCTTGCAGGGCCCGCACAATGCTAGAATTCAACATTGTTCCATTTCCAAGGTAGCCCCTAAATGTCCTTCGCTGAGCAATTGACCCGCCTGCAAGCCTTCCTCGACGCCGACGAGCTGCATGAAGAGGCGTTGGACTACGTTGCCGCCCACGGCTACCTGACCGCGCTGTCGATCTGCGCCGAAGAGGTACCGGAGCGGGAATGGATCGACGCCCTGTTCTCCGAGGAACCCCACTACGCCAGCGACGCCCAGCGCGCCGAGATCGAAGCCACGCTGATCCAGCTCAAGGGCCACATCGCCCGCCAGCTGGCCAGTGACGAGGAGTTCGAGCTGCCGTGCGACCTCGACCTCGGCGAGGAGCCGGACGATTCCGACCTGCGCGGCTGGTGCATCGGTTTCATGGAAGGCGTGTTCCTGCGCGAGGAAGCCTGGTTCGAAAGCGCCGAAGAGGAAGTCAGCGAGATGCTCCTGCCGATCATGGTCGGTTCCGGCCTGTTCGACGAACAGCCTGAATTCGCCGATATCGCCAGCGACGCCAACCTGATGGACGACATGATCGTACAGATCCCTGAGGCGCTGACCGCCCTGTACCTGCTGTGCCACGCGCCAGACGAAAAACCGGCCCTGCTCAAACCGCGCCACCACTGAGTTCGCGGTGGTGCGCTACCTGCTGCTGGCCGTCGGCTGGCTCAGCGTCGCGTTGGGGGTGATTGGCATCTTCCTTCCGGTATTGCCAACCACCCCTTTTCTATTGCTTGCGGCAGCCTGTTTTGCCCGCAGTTCCCCACGCTTTCATGACTGGCTGGTGAATCACCCGCGGCTTGGACCGTGGATTCGCGACTATCTCAGTGGTGAAGGCATTCCCCTCAAGGGCAAGGTCTACGCCATCGGCCTGATGTGGGCGAGCATCGGCTTTTCCTGTTACCTGGTGCCCTCCCCGTGGGCCCGGGGCTTCATGCTCACCAGTGCGGTGCTGGTGTCGATCTATATCCTCAGGCAGAAGACCCTGCGGCGGCCGGAATAGACGTCGGAGTTGATGGCCTCAGCGCTGCGGTGCGACAAGCCGGCTCCCGCAGGCCGTACACAGGCCTCAAAGCCCGTGCTGAACCTGTGGGAGCTGGCTTGCCAGCGATAAGCCCCTGAAGCCTTACACCGTATCCACCTTCAACGAATGATCATTCAGCATCCCGTTGATGATGGTCGCCGTATCCGCCCCTGCCGCGACCACCCCGCCCGCTCCCGCCGTCACTCCGTAGTGCTGGGCCAGATCGACCCCGGCCAGATCGATGGTCTGGGTCGGCGCAGCCCCCGCCACCGAGCTGACCTCGATGGTCGAGACCACACTGGCCCCACTGCCGGTCACCTTGAAGTGCAGGTAGTCATCCAGCGACGCCGTACTGGTGTTCTCCCCCTGGAGCAGTTGCGACAGGTCCAGTCGATCGGTCCCCGGCGTGAAGTCGGTGACCACATCATGCCCGCTGTCACCGAGTTGCCAGAGGAAGGTATCGGCACCGGGGCCACCGGTCAGGGTGTCATCCCCCTTGCCGCCGATCAGCACGTCATCACCGCCACCGCCATTCAGCACGTCGTTGCCCAGCCCGCCTTGCAGCACGTTGGCATTGCCGTCACCGGTCAGGGTGTCGTTGTAGTCCGAGCCGATCAGGTTCTCGATGGATACCAGGGTGTCCAGCCCTGCGCCCACGGTATTCTGCTGCCCGCTGATGGACAGGTTGACCGTGACCCCGGCCGTGGCACTGGCATAGCTGGCAGTATCGGTACCGGCCCCGCCATCGAGCAGGTCATTGCCGGGTCCACCGATCAGCAAGTCGTTACCGTTGCCGCCGTACAGCGCGTCATTGCCGTCCCCGCCGATCAGCACATCGTTGCCATCACCACCGTTAAGGGTGTCGTTGCCACTGCCGCCGAGCAAGGTGTCGGCATTGACCGTACCGGTGAGGGTCGAACTGTCCTGGTAGTTGATGTCCACCGCGCCGGTCGCCGTGCCGCCGTGGCCATCGCTGACGGTATAGCTGCCGTTGTACTGCGGCGTGTTGTCGGCGGCGCCGGAGTAATCGATGGTCATGGTCAGCTGGTAGTTTTCCGCGTTGTTGGCACTGCCCCCGCCGCTGCTGTTGGTCAGGTTGACCACATGGATGCTGTAGACCCCGTCATGACTGGCGACGAAGGCATTGCCGTCGGCGATGGTCTGGTAGCTGCCGGTGTCGTCCTTCCACTCCATCAGCACATTGCCAGCAGGACGATCGTGATCGAGCTTGAGGCTTTCGCCCTGCTTCAAGGTCACCGTGATGGTGTCCTCGTCATTGTTGTTGGCCGCCGACACCGCACCGAGATAACCACTGACCAGTACCGCCGCAGTCATCGAGCCGGCCGTTCCGGTAAAGGAGCTGCGGGCGATGTCCTTCAGTTGGTTCGCCGTGCTGTTGCCAGTGCCATTGAACACCACCGTAGGCGTCGTGCTGCCCACCGTGAAGTCCGATCCGCGAGCCGTCCAGCCGGTGTTGAAGGTGATCGGCGAAGCGCTCAGGCGGTCGTTATTGGCATCGGTGTCATTGGCCACCAGCGCCTCGGACGGCACAGTGATATTGGCCGAGAGGATATTGGTGATTACATGGTCGGCCCCGGCCACTGGTGCGGCATTGGTATAGACGTTGACCACCAGGCTGGCACTGCTCAGGTCGCCATCGTTGTCGCTGGCCACGAAGCCGATGTTTTCCACCTGGTTGCTGCCATTGTCCTTCGGCGGCGTGTAGGTGAAATCGCCAGTGTCCATGTTCACCACGATCGAACCACCGAGAACCGTCTTCACCGTGATGCTGTTGCTCACGGTATCGAACATGCCGCGATCGGTTCCCCCCGTAGCGGCGTAGGAACCCTGGTTGGAATTGCCCTTCGGATCGTAGGTGTAGGTGGTGCCATCGATGACCAGGGATTTGATGAAACCGCCATCGGCACCGAAGGAGCCGCCACTCATCAGGCTGCCGGTAACCGGCGCGCCCTGCACGGTGCCGGACAGCACCGAATTGAGCTGGTTAAGGTCGGTCACCACGGTGGAGTTGGTGTCGGTATGGGTACTGCCGTCGTAGGCCAGCGGGTTGAGGTTGCTGGTATTGACCCCACTGCCCAGGCCGATGGCGTAGGACTTGATCCCGTTGGTATCCAGGAAGTTGGTCCAGGTGGTTTCCCGGGTGCCAGAAATGGCATGGCCAGACGTAGGCTCACCGTCAGAGAAGAAGTAGGTGATGTTCTGCGCGCCTACGATCTTTCCTGCGGTAGTGAAGGCCGCCTGGGCCGTGGTGGTTGCCGAGTCATAGTAGGTGTTACCACCGGCACTGAGGCCATTGACGATGGTCTTGGCATCCGCGACCGAGACCCATACCGAGGACGGCTGGCTGGCGCCACTGGAGAAGGTCACGATCTGCACCTTCACATCACCCAGATCGTCGTACTTGTCCAGCAGTTGCGCGATGGCCTGCTTGGCCAACTGGATACGGGTCAGTCCCGGTACACCGGAGGCATCGTTCATGCTGCCGGACACGTCGATCACCAGCAGCAGGTTCGAGTCCACCTGCCCCGGAGTGACCGAGCGGGTTGCCCCCACGGCCTTGGGCACATCGTCGACGATATTGATCTGGATGGTGCTGGTGGTGAAATTGCCAAGCGCGTCCGTAGCCTTGTAGGTGAAGGACTCGCTCATCACATTGGCACCGTCGTTGGCACCGCCCGGGGTCTTCGGTGCCGACGTCAGAGTGTAGGTGTAGGAACCGTTCGCCAGTAGCTGGATCTGACCGTAGGACCCGGTCGGACTGCTGACCAGGCTGTAGCTGATAGCGCCAGAACCGCCCGACACGGAGCCAACCAATGTCCCGCTGCCAGTTTCCCCGGTATTGCCCGGATCGCTGCCGACCACGGTACCGGCGGCAAGGTCCTGCCCATCCTTGGTCAGATCGAGAGCTTTCTCGTACACGGTGATGTCCTGGTCCTGACTGGCGACCAGGCTGCAATCCTGCACGTTGACGGTCAGCGTGGTGGTGCTTTCATCGCCGTCGGAATCGCGGATGGTATAGGTGAACACATCCTGGGCACCGGCTGGCGCCACCGAGTTCGGATTGGCGTGATAGACCGCATTGCCCGCGGCATCCAGGGTCAGGGTGCCGTAGGTGCCCGCGACATTGGTATTCAGCGAGCCGATCGCCGAGGTCGAGGTGTTGGCGCCGGCGCGAACGCCGACCACCACATTGCTGCCCGGATCATCAGCCCCTTTGGTGTCATTGCCGAGGACATTGCCGCTGACCGTCCCGCCCTCCACCACCGAAACGGAATCCGGCCGCGCGGTCGGCACATCATCGACGATATTGACGTCCAGGCTGCCGCTGCTGGTGCTGCCGTCAGTATCGGTAGCGGTGACCGTGAAGCTCTCGGTCAGGTTGTTGATTCCGCCGCCTGTAGGATGTGCCTCGTTATCCAGCAAGGTGTAGCTGTAGGACACCACGCCAGTGCTGGCGTTGTAGCCGGTGACTGTCAGGGTATTGCCCAGAGGAGTCGTGGCTGTTTGCGGGAAGGTGGCGGCCACACCGCCGCTGATGACGTTGATGCCACCCACGCTCAAGGTTTGCAGGCCATCCGGTGCAGTGATCGTGAACGTGCCGGACTGGGTCAGTGCCGGTGCATTCGGGCTGCTGCCATCGCTCAGGTTCTTCTCGTAGACCGACAGCTCGCCGCCCGCCACGTTGAGTCCGTTGAGCGTCACTGGATCGTTGAGGTTCTTGATGTTCAACGTCAGATTCGCGGTACTGGTATCGCCGTCGGCGTCCTTCAAGGTGTAGGTAAAGGTCTCGGTCCCCGTACCGCCACCGTGCAAATTGAAGAAGTCCGGATCCGACGGGTTCAGCGTGTAGGTGTAGGAGCCGTCTGCGGCCAGGACCAGGGTGCCGTAGGTGCCGGTGAAGGTACCGGCGGTGATAGGTCCGGTGACACGGTCGGCGCCCTGGACATCGTTGGTCAGCACATTGCCCGTCAGGACCGTCGCTGCTTCGGTGGCGACCGACGCATTCGTATCGGCTACGGCGGTAGGCACGTCATCAACGATGTTCACATCGAGACTGCCGCTGCTGGTGCTGCCGTCGGTGTCCGTCGCCGTGACCGTGAAGCTCTCGGTCAGGTTGT
>NZ_JBMDIJ010000105.1:0-16687 GCF_057808595.1 Pseudomonas sp. FG98
CCATTGCAATCGCTGGCAAGCCAGCTCCCACAGGGGATTGTGCAATCCTGCACAAAACCCTTGCACCAAGGGCATGTTCCTCGGCCCGGACTCCGGGTATCCTCGACACACTTTGTTCGATTGATCCTGTCCCAAGGAGTTGTGCGCTGTGTTCAAACATGTCGATGCCTATGCTGGCGACCCGATTCTGTCGCTGATGGAAACCTTCAAGACCGATCCGCGTGCCAACAAGGTCAACCTGAGCATCGGCCTGTATTACGATGCCGCTGGCGTGGTACCGCAGCTGGCGGCGGTGGGCGAGGCGGAGAAACGCCTGGCCGACAAGCCCCACGAAGCCTCGCTGTACCTGCCGATGGAAGGTCTGGCCGGCTACCGCCAGGCGATCCAGAACCTGCTGTTCGGCGCCGATCACCCGGCGGTGACCAGCGGTCGCGTCGCCACCGTGCAGACCGTCGGCGGCTCCGGCGCGCTGAAAGTCGGCGCCGACTTCCTCAAGCGCTACTTCCCTGAATCGCAGGTCTGGGTCAGCGATCCGACCTGGGACAACCACCGCGCCATCTTCGAAGGCGCCGGGTTCAAGGTGCACACCTACCCGTACTTCGACCCGGCCACCCGCGGCGTCAACTTCGACGGCATGCTTGCCACCCTGCAGACCCTGCCGGCCAACAGCATCGTCCTGCTCCACCCGTGCTGCCACAACCCCACCGGCGTCGACCTGAACCAGGGCCAATGGCAGCAGGTGATCGAGGTGGTCAAGGTGCGCAACCTGATCCCGTTCCTCGATATCGCCTACCAGGGCTTCGGCGAAGGCCTGGCCGAGGACGCCTTCGCCATCCGCGAAGCGGCCCGTGCCGGCGTGCCGTGCCTGGTCAGCAACTCCTTCTCGAAGATCTTCTCGCTGTACGGCGAGCGGGTCGGCGGCCTGTCGGTGGTCTGTGACGACGCCGAGACCCAGGCCAGCGTGCTTGGCCAGCTCAAGGCCACCGTGCGCCGCAACTACTCCAGCCCGCCTGCGTTCGGTGCCCAACTGGTCGCCGCGGTGCTCAACGATGCCGGCCTGAATGCCCAATGGGCGGCGGAAGTGGAGCAGATGCGCCTGCGCATCCTCGACATGCGCCAGGGGCTGGTGGATGCCCTGGCGGTGCTGCTGCCGGGCCAGGACTTCTCGTTCTTCCTCAGCCAGCGCGGCATGTTCAGCTACACCGGCCTGAGCGTGGCCCAGGTCCGCCGCCTGCGCGATGAGTTCGGTGTGTACCTGATCGACAGCGGCCGGGTGTGCATGTCGGGCCTGCGTCCGGACAACCTGCAGCAGGTGGCCGAGGCGATCGCCGCCGTTCAGTAAGTCTTGACGGCCTCATCGCCGGCAACGCCGGCTCCCACAATGTTTGGCGGCGACGCTGGACGTGTGGGAGCCGGCGTTGCCGGCGATGAGGCCATCGGCAACACCTTCAAGTTTCCTGTTCATGCACTGCAAAGGTGCAACCATTCCTCGGACAGTACTTTAAAAGTGCAACCTTTCAGCGCACAATCGCGCCCCTCTTTTATGGTCGGGGTGTGTTGAGGCGTCTATTCAGCCACTCCCGGCGCTGTTGCAGTCTTGCGAGTGGAGTTGCACCCGGAATGAACGAGCAGTCCCCGAGCGTTGAACAACGCTTCGAATCCACCCCGGCGGCGAGCCTTGCGCGCTGGGATCGTCATGACACTACCTGGATGCTCGGCCTGTTCGGCACCGCCATCGGCGCCGGTACCCTGTTCCTGCCGATCAACGCCGGCCTCGGCGGTTTCTGGCCGCTGCTGATCCTGGCGCTGCTGGCCTTCCCGATGACCTATTACGCCCACCGCGGCCTGACCCGCTTCGTCCTTTCCGGACGCGACGGCGGCGATATCACCGATGTGGTGGAAGAGCACTTCGGCCTCAGCGCCGGGGCGATGATCACCGTCCTGTACTTCCTGGCGATCTTCCCGATCCTGCTGATCTACTCGGTGGCCCTGACCAATACCGTTGGCAGCTTCATGGAGCACCAACTGCATATCCAGCCGCCACCCCGCGCGCTGCTGTCGTTCGTGCTGATCCTCGGCCTGCTGGCGGTGGTGCGCTGCGGTGAACAGGCCACGGTCAAGGCCATGAGCCTGCTGGTCTATCCGTTCATCGTCGCCCTGGCGTTCCTTGCGGTGTTCCTGGTTCCGCACTGGAACGGCGGCATCCTTGCCACCGCCGGCGACCTGCCAAGCGGCGGCGCCTTCCTGCATACCCTGTGGCTGGCGATTCCGGTGATGGTGTTCTCCTTCAACCATTCGCCGATCATCTCGGCCTTCGCCGTCGACCAAAAACGCCGCTACGGCGCCCATGCCGACGAGCGCAGCGGGCAGATCCTGGCCCGTGCCCACCTGCTGATGGTGGCCATGGTGATGTTCTTCGTCTTCAGTTGCGTGCTGACCCTGTCCCCGGCGCAACTGGCCGAAGCCAAGGCGCAGAACCTGTCGATCCTGTCGTACCTGGCCAACCACTTCAGCAACCCGACCATCGCCTTCGCCGCGCCGCTGATCGCCTTCGTCGCCATTGCCAAGTCGTTCCTCGGCCACTACATCGGTGCCAGCGAGGGCCTCAAGGGCATCATCCTCAAGACCGGCAAGCGTCCCGAGGCGAAGACCCTGGACCGGGTCACCGCCGCGCTGATGCTGGTGGTGTGCTGGATCGTCGCCACCCTCAACCCGAGCATCCTCGGCATGATCGAAGCCCTGGGCGGCCCGGTGATCGCGGCGATCCTGTTCCTGATGCCGATGTATGCCATCCGCAAGGTTCCGGCGATGCGCCAATACAGTGGCAAGGCGTCCAATGTGTTTGTCGTGGCGGTGGGGTTGGTGGCGTTGTCTTCTGTCGTCTACTCACTGTTGCCTTGAGATAGAAGCCGGGATTGCTGGCTGGCCAGAACGCCTGTGGGAGCTGGCTTGCCAGCGATGAGGCCGGCACTGACAAGGATGTTGTCAGATCTGGCCCTATCGCTGGCAAGCCAGCTCCCACAAGGATTTGTGGCGGGTTGTCGGGTTTTGTACGGCAGGATTGTCCACAAAAAACGTCCGACAATTCAACAATTTGCATTCCCCCATAGGTGCCGAAGCACTTTCGTGCTTAACTCTGGGTCCTTTCAATCCCGCATAAGGACTCCGCTCATGGCTCAAGTGACTCTCAAAGGCAATCCGGTTCAGGTCAAAGGCGAGCTGCCGAAGGCTGGCGCCCAGGCTCCTGCGTTCTCCCTGGTTGGTGAAGGCCTGGCCGACAAGTCGCTGAAAGACTTCGCCGGCAAGCGCAAGGTGCTGAACATCTTCCCGAGCGTCGACACCCCGACCTGCGCCACCTCCGTGCGCAAGTTCAACGCCCAGGCCAACGACATCGCCAACACCGTCATCCTGTGCATCTCCGCCGACCTGCCATTCGCCCAGGCACGCTTCTGCGGCGCCGAAGGCCTGGAGAATGTGAAGAACCTGTCGACCCTGCGCGGCCGCGAGTTCCTGGAAAACTACGGCGTGGCCATCGCTGACGGCCCGCTGGCTGGCCTGGCTGCCCGCGCGGTAGTGGTGCTGGACGAGAACGACAAGGTCCTGCACGCCGAACTGGTAGGCGAAATCGCCGAAGAGCCGAACTACGACGCGGCCCTGGCGGTCCTGAAGTAAGGCAATCTGGCAACACCTTGAAACGGCCTGGCTTAGTCCAGGCCGTTTTTGTTTAAAGTTCAGAAACTTGGCAACGTCAGTTATCAGTAAATTGCCGGTAAAGGCGCTTTGCTAAAACGTCTCGAGTGCTTATCGTTCAGCCTCCTTCAAAGTTTCCTGCGTACTCATGGTCGAGAACCCGATGCAATCTTCCTCCCGTTCGTCCCGCCGCTGGCTGTTCAGCCTCTTGATCCTGCTGGTTATCGCCGGTCTGTGCTGGTGGCTGTGGCCCAGCGCGCAGACCCATACCACGCCGACCGCCCAGGGCGAGGCCAAGGGCCATCCCGGTGGCCGTCGTGGCGCTGGCGCCATGACCGGCCAGGGTCGCCCGGGCTTCGGCACCTCCACCGCCAGCGTGCCGGTGCGGGTGGCGCCGGCCACGGTCGGCGACTTCCCGGTCTACTACAAGGCGCTGGGGACGGTGACCGCGACCAACACCGTCAACGTGCGCAGCCGGGTGGCAGGGGAACTGGTCAAGGTCTACTTCAAGGAAGGCCAGCAGGTGAAGGCCGGCGACCTGCTCGCCGAAATCGACCCGCGCAGCTACCAGATCGCCCTGCAGCAGGCCGAAGGCACCCTGGCGCAGAACCAGGCGCAACTGAAGAACGCGCAGATCGACCTGGCCCGCTATAAAGGCCTGTACGCCGAAGACAGCATCGCCAAGCAGACCCTGGACACCCAGGCCGCTCTGGTGGCGCAGTACGAAGGCACGATCAAGACCAACCAGGCGGCGGTCGGCGACGCCAAGCTCAATCTCGACTTCACCAAGATCCGCGCCCCGATCGGTGGCCGTCTCGGCCTGCGCCAGCTCGACCTCGGCAACCTGGTGGCGGCCAACGACACCACCGCCCTGGTGGTGATCACCCAGACCCAGCCGATTACCGTGGCCTTCACCCTGCCGGAAAACGACCTGGATACCGTGCTGAGCCGTTTCCGCACCGGCAATCCGCTGCCGGTGGAAGCCTGGGACCGCGGCGATACCCGCCAGCAGGCCACCGGTGTGCTGGCCAGCATCGACAACCAGATCGACATCACCACCGGCACCCTGAAGTTCAAGGCACGCTTCGAGAACCAGGACGAAACCCTGTTCCCCAACCAGTTCGTCAACGCCCGCCTGCTCGCCGATACCCTGAAGGACGTGGTGCTGGCGCCGTCGGCGGCGATCCAGTTCGGCAACAACGGCACCTTCGTCTATGTCATCGATGACGAGAGCAAGGTGCATATCCGCAACCTCAAGGTCGGTGTCAGCGACGGCGAGCGCACCGTGATCAAGGAAGGCCTGGCCAAGGGCGAGCGGGTAGTGCTGGAAGGCACCGACCGCCTGCGCGACGGCACCAAGGTCGATGTGGTCGATGATCCGGCCAAGGTCCCGGTGACTCCCGGCCAGCACCTGCAAGGCCAGGACAAGCCCGGTGTGTCCTCCAGCGAAGCCCCGGCAGCTAACGGCAAGGCTGGCGCATGAACCTCTCGCGCCTGTTCATTCTCCGCCCGGTCGCCACCACCCTGAGCATGCTGGCCATCGTCCTGGCCGGCCTGATCGCCTACAAGCTGCTGCCGGTGGCGGCACTGCCGCAGGTGGATTACCCGACCATCCGGGTCATGACCCTGTACCCCGGCGCCAGCCCGCAGGTGATGACCAGCGCGGTGACCGCGCCGCTGGAGCGCCAGTTCGGGCAGATGCCGGGCCTGGAACAGATGGCTTCGACCAGCTCCGGCGGCGCCTCGGTGCTGACCCTGCGCTTCAGCCTGGAAATGAACATGGACGTCGCCGAGCAGCAGGTCCAGGCGGCGATCAATGCCGCCAGCAACCTGCTGCCCAGCGACCTGCCGGCACCGCCGGTGTACAACAAGGTCAACCCGGCCGACACCCCGGTGCTGACCCTTGCAATTTCCTCGAAGACCATGCCGCTGCCCAAGCTCAACGATCTGGTCGACACGCGCATGGCACAGAAGATCGCCCAGATCAGCGGCGTCGGCATGGTCAGCATCGCCGGTGGCCAGCGCCAGGCGGTGCGGATCAAGGTCAATCCCGAGGCCCTGGCTGCGGCGGGCCTGAACCTGGCCGATGTGCGCACCCTGATCGGCGCCTCCAACGTCAACCAGCCCAAGGGCAACTTCGACGGCCCGACCCGGGTGTCGATGCTCGACGCCAACGACCAGCTGCGTTCCCCCGAGGAATACGCCAACCTGATCCTCGCCTACAACAACGGCGCGCCGCTGCGCCTGAAGGACGTCGCCGAGATCGTCGACGGCGCCGAGAACGAGCGCCTGGCGGCCTGGGCCAACCAGAACCAGGCGGTGCTGCTGAATATCCAGCGCCAGCCCGGGGCCAACGTGATCGAGGTGGTCGACCGGATCAAGACCCTGCTCCCGGAGATCACCGACAACCTGCCGGCCGGTCTCGATGTCACCGTGCTCACCGACCGTACCCAGACCATCCGCGCCTCGGTGCGCGATGTGCAGCATGAACTGCTGTTCGCCATCGCCCTGGTGGTGATGGTCACCTTCCTGTTCCTGCGCCGGCTCAGCGCCACCCTGATTCCGTCGATCGCCGTGCCGCTGTCGCTGATCGGCACCTTCGGCGTGATGTACCTGGCCGGGTTCTCGATCAACAACCTGACCCTGATGGCCCTGACCATCGCCACCGGGTTCGTGGTCGACGACGCCATCGTCATGCTGGAGAACATCGCCCGCCATATCGAGGAGGGCGAGACGCCGTTGCAGGCGGCGCTCAAGGGCGCGCGGCAGATCGGCTTCACCCTGATTTCCCTGACCTTCTCGCTGATCGCGGTGCTGATTCCGCTGCTGTTCATGGCCGACGTGGTGGGCCGGCTGTTCCGTGAGTTCGCCATCACCTTGGCGGTGGCCATCCTGATTTCCCTGGTGGTGTCCCTGACCCTGACCCCGATGATGTGCGCGCGGCTGCTCAAGCGCGAGCCGAAGGAAGAGGAGCAGAGCCGCTTCTACCGCGCCAGCGGGGCCTGGATCGAATGGCTGATCGAGCATTACGGCCGCGGCCTGCAATGGGTGCTCAAGCACCAGCCGCTGACCCTGCTGGTGGCCGTGGCGACCCTGGGTCTTACCGTGCTGCTGTACATCGCCGTGCCCAAGGGCTTCTTCCCGGTGCAGGACACCGGGGTGATCCAGGGTATTTCCGAGGCCCCGCAAGCCACTTCCTTCGCGGCCATGAGCCAGCGCCAGCAGGAACTGGCGGCGCTGATCCTCGAAGACCCGGCGGTGGACAGCCTGTCGTCCTATATCGGCGTCGATGGCGACAACGCCACGCTCAACAGCGGGCGCCTGCTGATCAACCTCAAGCCCCACGGCGAGCGTGACCTCACCGCAGCCCAGGTGATTGCCCGCCTGCAACCCAAGGTCGACCGCCTCAGCGGCATTCGCCTGTTCATGCAGCCGGTGCAGGACCTGAGCATCGAGGACCGGGTCAGCCGCACCCAGTACCAGTTCAGCCTGTCGTCGCCGGATGCCGAAATGCTCTCGGAGTGGAGCGACAAGCTGGTCCACACCCTGCAGCAGTACCCGCAACTGACCGATGTCGCCAGCGACCTGCAGGACAAGGGTCTGCAAGTGTTCCTGGTGATCGACCGCGACGCCGCCAGCCGCCTGGGTGTGACCGTCTCGGAAATCACCAACGCCCTGTACGACGCCTTCGGCCAGCGGCAGATCTCCACCATCTATACCCAGGCCAGCCAGTACCGCGTGGTGCTCCAGGCAGGCGTTGCCTCGACCCTCGGGCCAAAGGCGCTGGACGGTATCTACGTGAAGACCACCGCCGCCACCCAGGTACGCCTGTCGGCCCTGGCCCATGTCGAGGAGCGCCAGGCGCAACTGGCGATCTCCCATATCGGCCAGTTCCCGGCGGTGATGATGTCGTTCAACCTGGCCGAGGGCGTGTCCCTGGGCGAGGGCGTGCAACTGATCGAGCAGGTGCAGAAGGACATCGGCATGCCGCTGGGCGTGCAGACCCGCTTCCAGGGCGCGGCGGAAGCCTTCCAGGCCTCGCTGTCGAGCACCTTGCTGCTGATCCTCGCCGCCGTGGTGACCATGTACATCGTGCTCGGCGTGCTCTACGAGAGCTACATCCACCCGGTGACCATCCTCTCGACCCTGCCGTCGGCGGCGGTCGGCGCCTTGCTGGCGCTGCTCCTTACCGGCAACGACCTGGGCATGATCGCCATCATCGGCATCATCCTGCTCATCGGCATCGTCAAGAAGAACGCGATCATGATGATCGACTTCGCCCTCGAAGCCGAACGCCACCAGGGCATGGCCCCGGAGCAGGCGATCTACCAGGCGGCGCTGCTGCGCTTCCGGCCGATCCTGATGACCACCCTGGCGGCGCTGTTCGGTGCCGTGCCGCTGATGCTCGCCAGTGGTTCCGGCGCCGAGCTGCGCCAGCCGCTGGGCCTGGTGATGGTCGGTGGCCTGGCCCTGAGCCAGGTGCTGACGCTGTTCACCACGCCGGTGATCTACCTGTACTTCGATCGTCTGTCGCGGCGCTTCAAGAAGCAGCCGGCGCTGGCTGGAGAACAGGCATGAACCGCGTCCGCCTGCTGTCCGGGAGCGTGCTGTGAACCTTTCCGGACCCTTTATCCGTCGCCCGGTGGCGACCATGCTGCTGAGCCTGGCGATCATGCTGCTGGGCGCGGTGAGCTTCGGCCTGTTGCCGGTGGCGCCGCTGCCGAAGATGGACTTCCCGGTGATCGTGGTCTCGGCCAGCCTGCCAGGGGCCAGCCCCGAGGTGATGGCGGCCACCGTGGCCACGCCGCTGGAGCGCAAGCTCGGTACCATCGCCGGCGTTACCACCCTGACCAGCAGCTCCAACCAGGGCTCGACCCGGGTCGTTCTCGGCTTCGACCTGGACCGCGATATCGACGGCGCCGCGCGGGAAGTGCAGGCGGCCATCAACGCCGCGCGCAACCTGCTGCCCAGTGGCATGAAGAGCATGCCCACCTACAAGAAGATCAACCCGTCGCAGGCGCCGATCATGGTGTTGGCGCTGACCTCGGACGTGCTGCAGAAGGGCCAGCTGTACGACCTGGCCTCGACCATCCTGTCGCAGAGCCTGTCCCAGGTGAGCGGGGTAGGGGAGGTGCAGATCGGCGGCAGTTCGCTGCCGGCGGTGCGCATCGAACTGCAACCGAAGATGCTCGCCCAGTACGGCCTGGCCCTGGACGACGTACGGGAAACCGTGTCGGCCGCCAACCAGCGGCGGCCCATGGGCTTTGTCGAGGACAGCGAACGCAACTGGCAGGTGCGCGCCAACGACCAGTTGGAGAAGGCCAAGGACTACGAACCGCTGGTGATCCGTTACCAGGACGGCTCGGTGCTGCGCCTGAGCGATGTGGCCAAGGTCACCGACGGCGTCGAGAACCGCTACAACAGCGGCTTCTTCAATGACCAGGAAGCGGTACTGCTGGTGATCAACCGGCAGACCAACGCCAACATCATCCAGACCGTGGCGCAGATCAAGGACGAGCTGCCGGCCCTGCAATCCCTGCTGCCGTCCAGCGTCAAGCTGGAGATTGCCATGGACCGCTCGCCGGTGATCAAGGCGACTCTCAAGGAGGCCGAGCACACCTTGCTGATCGCGGTGTTCCTGGTGGTGCTGGTGGTCTATCTGTTCCTCGGCAACTTCCGCGCCTCGCTGATTCCGACCCTGGCGGTGCCGGTGTCGCTGGTGGGCACCTTCGCGGTCATGTACCTGTGCGGCTTCTCCCTGAACAACCTGTCGCTGATGGCGCTGATCCTCGCCACCGGCCTGGTGGTGGACGACGCCATCGTGGTCCTGGAGAACATCTCGCGGCATATCGAGAATGGCCAGCCGCCGATGCGCGCGGCCTATCTCGGGGCCAAGGAAGTGGGCTTCACCCTGCTGTCGATGAACGTTTCGCTGGTGGCGGTGTTCGTCTCCATCCTGTTCATGGGCGGCATCGTCAATGCGCTGTTCCGCGAGTTCTCCATCACCCTGGCGGCGGCGATCATCGTCTCCTTGCTGGTGTCCCTGACCCTGACCCCGATGCTCTGCTCGCGCTGGCTCAAGCCCCATGACCCGGCAGCAGAACAGACCCGCCTGCAGCGCTGGAGCGAGCAGCTTCACCAGCGCATGGTGGCCGGTTACGACCGCAGCCTGGGCTGGGCCCTGCGCCATCGGCGCCTGACCCTGTTCAGCCTGTTCGTCGCCATCGGGGTCAATATCGCCTTGTATGTGGTGGTGCCCAAGACCCTGATGCCGCAGCAGGACACCGGCCAGTTGATGGGCTTCATCCGCGGTGACGACGGCCTGTCGTTCAGCGTGATGCAGCCGAAGATGGAGATCTACCGCCGTGCCTTGCTCGCCGATCCGGCGGTGCAGAGCGTGGCCGGCTTCATCGGTGGCAACAGCGGCACCAACAACGCCATGGTCCTGGTGCGCCTGAAGCCGATCAAGGAGCGCAAGCTCTCGGCCCAGCAGGTGATCGAGCGCCTGCGCAAGGAAATGCCCCTGGTGCCCGGCGGACGCCTGTTCCTGCAGGCCGACCAGGACCTGCAACTGGGCGGTGGCGGTCGCGACCAGACCACCTCGCAATACCTCTACACCCTGCAAAGCGGCGACCTGATCGCCTTGCGCACCTGGTATCCGAAGGTGGTCGCGGCCCTGCGCGCGCTGCCGGAACTGACCGCCATCGACGCTCGCGACGGCGGTGGTACCCAGCAGGTGACCCTGGTGGTCGACCGCGACCAGGCCAAGCGCCTGGGCATCGACATGAGCATGGTCACCGCGGTGCTCAACAACGCCTACAGCCAGCGGCAGATCTCGACCATCTACGACAGCCTCAACCAGTACCAGGTGGTGATGGAGATCGCGCCGAAATACGCGCAGGATCCGAGCACCCTGGAGCAGGTCGAGGTGATCACCGCCGATGGCGCGCGAGTGCCGCTGTCGACCTTCGCCCATTACGAGAACACCCTGGCCGATGACCGGGTCGGCCACGAAGGACAGTTCGCCTCGGAAGATATCGCCTTCGATATCGCCGAAGGCTATGCCCCGGACCAGGCCCTGGCGGCGGTGGAGCGGGCAGTGGCGGCGGTGGGCCTGCCGGAGGACGTGATCGCCAAGCTCGGCGGTACCGCCAATGCCTTCGTCAAGACCCAGCAAGGCCAGCCGCTGATGATCCTCGGCGCGCTGGTGCTGGTGTACCTGGTGCTGGGCATCCTCTACGAAAGCTACATCCACCCGCTGACCATCCTCTCGACCCTGCCATCGGCCGGGGTCGGCGCCTTGCTGACCCTGTACGTCACCGGCGGCGAGTTCAGCCTGATCTCGCTGCTGGGGCTGTTCCTGCTGATCGGCGTGGTGAAGAAGAACGCCATCCTGATGATCGACCTGGCCCTGCAACTGGAGCGCCATGAAGGCCTTGGCGCGGACGAATCGATCCGCCGCGCCTGCCTGCTGCGCCTGCGGCCGATCCTGATGACCACCCTGGCGGCGATCCTCGGTGCGCTGCCGCTGTTGCTGGGCAGTGCCGAAGGTTCGGAAATGCGCCAGCCGCTGGGCCTGACCATCATCGGTGGCCTGGTCTTCAGCCAGGTCCTCACGCTTTACACCACTCCGGTGGTCTACCTCTACCTGGACGGCGCGCGCCATCGCTTCAACCGCTGGCGCGGCGTGCGTACCGATGCTGCCCTGGATACCCCGCTATGAGCCAACGCCTGCTTCTTTCCGACCCCTCGCTGATGCGCCTGCTCGGTGCCCGTGGCTCGCGCCTGCTGGCTGCCAGCCTGTGCGTGGCGATGCTCAGCGCCTGCACCCTGAGCCCGGACTACCAGCGTCCTGAAATGCACACCGACGTGCCGTTCAAGCACGCCGAGGGCTGGACCCAGGCCACGCCGTCCGATGCCCTGGCCCGTGGCGCCTGGTGGGAGCTGTATGGCGATGCCCAGCTCAATGCGCTGGTGGCCGAGCTCAACGCCTCGAACCAGACCGTGGCGCAGTACGAAGCCCAGTATCGCCAGGCCCAGGCCCTGGTGCGCAGCTCGCGGGCCTCGCTGTTCCCCAGCCTCGACCTCAGCGCCAGCAAGAACCGTTCGAGCCAGGGCACCGGCAGCAGCAGCTCCAGCCTGAGCAACAGCAGCAGCGGCATCCGCGATACCTACAACGCGCAGTTGGGCGTGAGCTGGGAAATCGACCTGTGGGGCAAGCTGCGTGAAGGCCTCAACGCCAACGAAGCCAGCGCCGAAGCGAGCTTCGCCGACATGGCCTCGATCCGCCTCAGCCAGCAATCGGAGCTGGTGCAGAACTACCTGCAACTGCGGGTCATCGACGAGCAGAAGCGCCTGCTGGAAAAGACCCTGGCGGCCTACCAGCGTTCGCTGAAAATGACCCAGAACCAGTACCAGGCCGGGGTCTCCGGCAAGGATGCGGTGGCCCAGGCACAGACCCAGCTCAAGAGCACCGAGGCGGACCTGGTGGACCTGATCTGGCAGCGTGCCCAGTACGAGAATGCCATTGCCGTGCTGATGGGCAAGCTGCCGGCGGAGTTCTCCCTGGCGGCGACCGACAGCATCCCGGCCTTGCCGCAGATTCCGCTGTCCTTGCCCTCGCAGTTGCTGGAGCGGCGTCCCGACATTGCCGCCGCCGAGCGCAACGTGATGGCCGCCAACGCCAATATCGGCGTGGCCCGCGCCGCCTACTTCCCGGACCTCAGCCTGAGCATGAGCGGTGGCTACAGCAGTAGCAGCTTCAGCAACTGGATCAGCCTGCCGAACCGCTTCTGGTCGGTGGGGCCCAGCCTGGCCATGACCCTGTTCGACGCCGGCAAGCGCTCGGCGGAGGTCGACCGTACCGAAGCCGCCTACGACCAGACCGTGGCGCAGTATCGCCAGACCGTGCTGGATGGTTTCCGCGAAGTGGAGAACTACCTGGTGCAGCTCAAGGTGTACGGCGACGAGGCGGTGATCCGCCAGCAGGCGCTGGAGTCGGCACGGGAATCGCTGCGTCTGACCGAGAACCAGTACAAGGCCGGGTTGATCGGTTATCTGGATGTGGTCAACGTGCAGACCACGGCACTGAGCAACGAGCGCAGCGTGCTGACCCTGCTGCAGGGTCGGCTGGTGGCCAGCGTGCAACTGATCGCTGCGCTGGGTGGTGGTTGGGATGGGCAGATGGCGGCGGCCGAGGACTGAAATCCCGGTTGTTGCCAGTGGCCTCATCGCCGGCAACGCCGGCTCCCACAGGGTTCTCGTCAGCCCGGTCTCTCGAGGTCAACTCATAACCCTGTGGGAGCTGGCGTTGCCAGCGATGAGGCCATCAGCCTCTCCACCGACTCCGGATCAGGCCCCGTTCTGCCACTCGGCACACTCCCTGTAAAACTCCGTGCGTTTCCCGAAAGCTTGAGTACAATCATCGGATTTTGCGCTGGCACATTGCCCGCGCACCTTCCGCCTGGATTGCTTGATGTTGAACGGCAGCTACTCTCCCTCCCTGGTTGTGATTTCCCTGTGCGTGGCGATCCTGGCGTCCTATACCGCCCTCGATCTCACCGGCCGCCTGGCCACGGCCAAGGGCCGTTCGGCCTGCCTGTGGATGGTCGGCGGCGCGCTGGCAATGGGCATGGGCGTCTGGTCGATGCACTTCATCGGCATGCTTGCCTTCAGTCTGCCGATCCAGCTGGGCTACGACATCACCCTGACCCTGCTGTCACTGGTCATCGCCGTGCTGTCCTCGGGCTTTGCCCTGTGGCTGGTCAGCCAGCGCAGCCTGCCGCTGCACATGCTGCTGCTCGGCGCGGTGATCATGGGCGCGGGTATCGCCTGCATGCACTACACCGGCATGGCAGCGATGCGCATGCAGCCGGGCATCCAGTACGACCCGCTGCTGTTCGGCCTGTCCCTGCTGATCGCCGTCGGTGCCTCGATGGCCGCGCTGTGGATCGCCTTCCGCCTGCGTCGCACCACCCCCTATGTTCGCCAGGTACGCGGTGGCGCGGCGGTGGTGATGGGGGTGGCCATAGTCGGCATGCACTACACCGGCATGGCCGCCGCCAACTTCCCCGAAGGCAGCTTCTGCGGCGCCTTCGAAACCGGCTTCAATGGTGACGGCCTCGATTACCTGGTGCTGATCACTACCCTGGCGGTGCTCTCGGTGGCGCTGCTGACCTCGGTGCTCGACGCCCGCCTGGAAGCCCGCACCGCCGAACTGGCGCGCTCGCTGACCCTGGCCAACCAGGAACTGACCCAGCTCGCCCTGCACGACACCCTGACCGGCCTGCCCAACCGCACCCTGCTGGCAGACCGCATCGACCAGGCGATGAAGAAAGTTGCCGAGCATGGCGGCCAGTTCGCACTGATGTTCATCGACCTGGACGGCTTCAAGCCGGTCAACGACGCCTTCGGCCATCACACCGGCGACCAGTTGCTCAAGGAAGTGGCCCTGCGCCTGCGCGGCCATCTGCACAGCCAGGACACCCTGGCGCGGATCGGCGGTGACGAGTTCGTCCTGCTGGTTGATCTGGACGACCCTGATGACGCGGTCAATGTCGCCGCCAAGCAGGTCAACCTGGTGTCCCGCGCTTTCCGCGTGGCCGAGCAGAACCTGCAGATTTCCGCGAGCATCGGCATCGTCCTGTACCCCGGCAATGGCGCCGACCAGCACGAGCTGCTGCGCAACGCCGACGCCGCCATGTACCACGCCAAGAGCGCCGGCAAGAACGGCTACAGCTTCTTCGACGTGTCGATGAACAGCAACGCGCGCCTGCAACTGCAACTGCTGCAGGACCTGCGCAACGCGGTCGAGGAAAAGCAGTTCCGCCTGTTCTACCAGCCCAAGTACGACGCCATCGGCCGTCACCCGATCGGCGCCGAGGCCCTGGTGCGCTGGGAGCATCCGCAGCACGGCCTGTTGCTGCCGGACCGCTTCATCACCCTGGCGGAAAAGACCGGGCTGATCATTCCCATCGGCGAGTGGGTGCTGGAGGAGGCTTGTCGGCAGATGCGCGTGTGGATCGACCAGGGCTTCGTCGATTGGCGGATCGCGGTCAACCTGTCGGCCATCCAGTTCTGCCACGCCGGGCTGGTCGACAGCGTGGCCACGGCCTTGCAGCGCAATGGCCTGGCGCCCAACAGCCTGACCCTGGAAATTACCGAAACCACTGCCATGCGTGATGCCGATGCCAGCCTGTGCGTGCTGCAACAGCTGTCGGACATGGGCGTGGACCTGTCCATCGATGACTTCGGCACCGGCTATTCCAGCCTGATGTACCTCAAGCGCCTGCCGGCCAACGAGTTGAAGATCGACCGCGGTTTCGTCCGCGATCTGGAGCAGGACAGCGATGATGCGGCGATCGTCTCGGCCATCGTGGCCCTGGGCCAGGCGCTGGGTCTGCGCATCGTTGCCGAAGGTGTGGAAACCGACCGCCAGCAGGACTTCCTGACCCGCCTGGGGTGCGATTCCTTGCAGGGCTATCTGCTCGGTCAGCCGGTGCCGGCCGAGCGTTTTCTGGAGAACATCGAGCGGGTGAAGGTGGCCCAGGCGCGGGCTTGAGAATCAGGCCGAGTGCTTGAGGGCGCAGGACGGCTGGAAGGCTTCCAGTTCGTCTTCCACCGCTTCGATGATCCGCTCGACATCGTGGGCGGCCATGACGGTGGAGCAGGGGATGCCGGCGATCGCCAGCAGGGTTTCACCGGTGGCCCGGTCGAATAGCCGGGCGACCATGCTGCGCGGCGCGTCCATGCTCGCTTCGAAGCCGAGGGGGTGGAAATGCCAGCGCATCATTTGGCAAGCGCCGGGGAAAGTGAGTTTGTTCATGCGGGCCTCCTTGTACAGCGCGACGATAACCCTGAATGAAACCTCTGATGATCCTGTAGGCCTTTTCGGCCACTTTTCGACCAAGAGCCTAACCATAGCAGGCTTGCCCTGGGTGAAAAGGAATAATTCCCGGTGCTTTTTACCGTTCCATGACCCTGGTCACATTCCCGTAGACCCGATGATTTTTGCGCAAACGTTTTCTCTGCCGCTTTGGCTCCGGTAGCCGGGGCCAAGTGGCGGAATACCGGCGGTCGCCGGGATGTATTGGATCCAATTTTTCCGACCAGCGGTGGCAATCGGGAATGACTGCCAAATGACATGAAGCGGTTCAGCTGAGCAGGCCGGCGGCGATGTTCACCGTAAAGCCGAGGATCGCCGTGTTGAACAGAAAGCCGATCAACGAATGCAGCAGCACCACCCGACGCATCGGCTTGCTGCCGACGCCGACATCCGAGGTCTGCACGGCGACGCTGATGGTGAAGGAAAAGTAGTGGAAGTCCCAGAAGTCGGGATGGCACTCGCCATCGGCAAAGCGCAGCAGCGGCTCGCGGCCGTCGCAGGTATAGAACAGGCGGGCGTAATGCAGGCTGAAGATGGTGCCGATCAGCAGCCAGGAGCCGGCCACGGTCAGGCCGGTCCAGGCGTAATGCAGGATCAGCGCCTGGCCGTGCAGGTCCTTGCTGCCGGCCAGTTGCAGGGTGACCGCGGCCAGGCTGGCGACGGCGGCGATGCTGACCACGAACAGCACCAGGACGGCGTTCTCGTCTTCGATCTCGGCGATCCGCCGGACATCGTCGGGGGCGGCCCTGAAGGTCAGGTACAGGACCAATGCCAGGTAGACCCACACCGCGATATTCCATCCGGCCAGGACATGCTGGACCGTATCGCCTGCGGGAATGAACAGCCCGCCAAGCACACCGAGGACGGCGGCAATGCTCAGGCGTGGATGGGTTCGGGCCAGTTTGTGGAATGCCATGGGGGCTCGCTGACAGGGGTGTTGAGGCAACTGTAGACGGTGCCTGGGCCCTGGGTGTTCCCCGATGCAGTTGCGGCGTTGCCAGTGGCCTCATCGCCGGCAAGCCGGCTCCCACAGTGACCGCGTCGAGCACAGATGCTGTGGCTGGCCCAGAACCCTGTGGGAGTCGGCTTGCCGACGATGAGGCCAGCAGTCAC
>NZ_JBMDIJ010000106.1:0-16614 GCF_057808595.1 Pseudomonas sp. FG98
TGCGGCAACCACACAAATTTGGGACCGCTGCGCGGTCCTTTCGCGGGCAAGCCTCGCTCCTACAAATAGCGCTCAATCAGGAGATTTCAGCTTGTTCCATGAGGGACCTTTGAAGACAGCTGAGAACCCTCAGCGAATCTGATGCTTGTGCAGCAAGCGGTAGAAGGTCGGCCGCGAAACCCCCAGCACCTTGGCCGCGACACTCAGGTTGTCACTGTGCCTGTCCAGCACGTCACACAGTGCCTGGCGCTCCGCCTGGTGCTTGTAGTCCTCCAGCGTCCCCATGGGCGCCACCACGTTGTGCTGCTGCTCGATCAACCCCAGGTCGCGCGGTTCGATCTGTCGCCCTTCCGCCAGCACCAGGCCGCGCCGTACGCGGTTGGCCAGCTCGCGGACATTGCCCGGCCAGTCGTGCTTGCCCATGGCGCTGAGGGCATCCTCGCTGAAGGTACGCGGGCGGCGACCGGTTTCCTGGCTGTAGAAGCGGGAAAAATGGCTGGCGAGCATCGACAGGTCGCCATGCCGGTCGCGCAACGGCGCGGTGACCACCTGCAGGACATTCAGGCGGTAATACAGGTCTTCGCGAAAACGCCCGCTGACGATGGCGCTTTCCAGGTCCACGTGGGTCGCCGCCAGCACCCGCACATCCACCGCGATCGGCTGACTGCCACCAACCCGCTCGATATGCTTTTCCTGGAGAAAGCGCAGCAGGTTGGCCTGCAATTCCAGGGGCAAGTCACCGATCTCGTCGAGGAACAGGGTGCCGCCGTGGGCCGCCTCGATGCGTCCGACCTTGCGTTGATGGGCACCGGTAAAGGCGCCCTTCTCATGACCGAACAGCTCGGACTGGATCAGGTGTTCGGGAATCGCTCCGCAATTGATCGCCACGAAGGGTTTGTCATGGCGCAACGACTCGCGGTGCAGGGTCCGCGCCACCAGTTCCTTGCCGGTGCCGCTCTCGCCGCGGATCAACACCGGCGACTCGGTCGGTGCCAGCTTGCTCAGCAACTTGCGCAGGTCGCGGATCGGCCGGCTGTCACCGAGCAGTTCATGCTCCGGCTCCTCGACCCGGGCCGCGCCCTTGCCGCGCAGGCGTCCCATGCCGAAGGCACGACCGAGGGTCACCTGGACCCGCGACACATCGAACGGCAGGGTGTGGAAGTCGAAAAACCATTCGCAGACAAAATCGCCGACCTTCTGCGCCCGCAGCTCCTGGGGGCTGAGAACCGCGATCCATTCGGCGCCGCTGCGACTGATCAGGTCCTTGACCGCCTCGGGACGTTGCAGGTGCGTGCCCTGCAAGCGCAACAGGCCGACATCGCAGGGATGCTCGAGCGCCGTGGCCAGGGTACAGCTATGCACGTCCCAGCCGATGCTGCGTAAACCGGGCAACAGGCGATGGCAATCATCACAGGGATCGACCACCAGCAAACGACGGTGCGGGGCAGGCTCGAGCATGATCTTTCCTTGACGTCAATTTTTAGAAAATCGAATAGAAACAGCATCTTGGCAGACCCGTTTGTAACAGTAGCAACGAACGCCGGAAGCCCCACTACCGTCTGTCCGTTGAAAAATCCAATTACATTTCCTTCATGGAACATTCCTCGGAATTCAACGTCACAAGCGCCGGGAAATAAACAATGTCCGAAGACTGATTAAAAAATTTTTCGCCAGCGTGTGACTTACCCTGTTACTGCGGACATCAGTACAAGTAACCTGCCGCGGCGAATCACGCTCCGGCAACTTTCTTATCGATGTTTGGGACCATAGAGAGACCGAACCCATGAACGCTCCGCTGCGTGTCAACGAAGCACTGCTGATTGCCGACCACGCCTTCGAACCCTTCCAGTGCGTTGCCTGGGATGCGCCAAACGGTACTGGCGAGCTGAGCCTTGCAGTGATTGACCGGACCAGCACCCGGATTGGCAGCAAGCAGGTACCGAGCAGCACCTACTCCGACCCGGCACAGTGGGCGCACCTGATCGAGGAAGTCCGCGCCGAACTGCGCGACAAGGGTTACGACCTGCAACCCTGGACCATGCCGAAGTAACTTCCCCATTCGAAAAAGTGCACCTCGGGGTGCACTTTTTTCATGTCGCCAAGTTGTACCTTATTGTCGCTGCGACACTTCACCGCAGTTCATCAAGTGGCAACTCGTCGATATGCCGGTAATCCGCCTGCAAACTTTCCGCAAGCTGCCGCGCCCGTCCCAGACGAATCGGCGCCCTTTCCATATCGAGCAATAAAGTGCTGCACGGCAGCGCCTGAAGTTGCTCCTTGATCGTCAACCGTCCGTCGGTCAGCAGCAGGCAGCGCTGCACCTCACCGGGAAATTGCTTCTGTCGACGCAACAGCCACTGCCTCGCCTCTTCCAGCGCCGCCAGCAACGGCGTGCCGCCCCCTGCCCCGAGCGCCGCCAGCCATGGCTGCAAGGCCGCCGAGGCTTTCAGGCCGTGGCGCTGCCAGCGCGGGCTACTGCCGCTGGCCGTCAGCAAGGCCAGCCGCGCGCGGGTGCGATAGGCCTGGTCGAAAAGCCCCGCCAGCACGCCCTTGGCCCGGCTCAAGGCCTGATGACGCCGGGTCGAGGCCGAGGCGTCGACGATCACCAGCCAGAGCTGCGGATGGCTGGCATTACGCTGGATCCAGCGCAGATCGCTGCGCTGTCGTGGCCGTCCGTTGAGCAGGGTGCCCGGCCAGTCCACCTTGCCCTGCCCCGCACTGCGCCCGCGGCCGCGCGGGCCCTGGTCGAGCCTGCCGGCCTTGGGCCTGGCATCCGCGCTGGCGCGGGCACGGATGCTCAGGGCTTTTTTGGCCAGCTCGGCACCTCGCGTCGGGCCCCGGTGGCCACCGGCTGCGCCGGCATCTCACCCCACTGCCCGCTCGCTGCAGAGTCCGTTTGCGCCTGCTGGCCTGCGGGCGGTGCCGGTGGCTGACTTCCGGCCGGCGGCGTCTGGCGGCGATGACGCAAGGCGAACTCGGCCACCGCCTCGATATCCTCATCCTCGATCCGCTCGCCACCGCGCCAGGCAGCATGGGCCCGAGCCGCACGCCACCAGACCAGATCGGCACGCAGGCCATCCACGCCGGCCTCGAAGCAGCGTGCGGTGATCACGGCGAGGGAGCGATCGTCCAGCTCGATCGACGACAACTGCTGCCGCGCCGCCTGGCAACGTTCACGCAATTGCGCCTGCACCGTCGCCCACTGCGCGACGAAGCCTTCCGGGTCGCTGTCGAAAGCCAGGCGTCGACGCAAAATCTGCCCCCGTGCCTCGGGTAGCGGCTGCCCCGTCAGGGCGACATTGAGCCCGAAACGGTCCAGCAGTTGCGGGCGCAACTCGCCTTCCTCCGGATTCATCGTACCGATCAGCACAAAGCGCGCACTGTGCCGGTGGGACAGGCCGTCACGCTCGATCCGGTTGGTGCCGCTGGCAGCGACGTCCAGCAGCAGGTCCACCAGGTGGTCGGCCAGCAGGTTGACCTCGTCGACATACAGCACGCCGCCATCGGCCCTGGCCAGCACGCCCGGGGAGAACTGCACGCGGCCCTGGCCTAGGGCGGCATCCAGGTCGAGGGTGCCGACCAGACGCTCCTCGGTGGCGCCCAGCGGCAAGGTTACGAACGGCCCTTCGCCGAGCAGGTCGGCCAAGCCCCGGGCCAGGGTGCTCTTGGCCATGCCCCGCGGCCCTTCGATCAGCACGCCGCCGATCTTCGGGTCGATGGCGGTCAGGCACAGAGCCAGCTTCAATTCCTCGGCGCCGACCACGGCGGCCAGGGGGAAATGCACGGGTTCAGTCATTTCAACGGTCTTCCTCGCCGTCCAGCAGCTGTTCTTCCAGGGCCTCGCGGTAGTCTCCCGGCGCCTGCCAGAGGCCGCGCTGCTGGGCCTCGATCAGGCGCTCGGTGATGTCGCGCAGGGCCTCGGGGTTGTGCTGGCGGATAAAGTCGCGGGTCGCGGCATCGAGCACGTAGGCATCGGCCAGCGCCTGGTAATGGTGGTCATCGATCAGATGGGTGGTGGCGTCGAAGGCGAACAGGTTGTCTACCGTCGCCGCCAGCTCGAAGGCGCCCTTGTAGCCGTGGCGCTTGACCCCGTCGATCCACTTCGGGTTCAGCGCCCGGGCACGGATCACCCGGTTCAGCTCTTCCTTCAGGGTGCGGATGCGCGGACGCTCCGGCTGGCTATGGTCGCCGTGATAGCTGGCGACGCTACTGCCGCCAAGGCTTTCCACCGCCGCGAGCATGCCGCCCTGGAACTGGTAGTAGTCGTTGGAATCGAGCAGGTCGTGCTCATGGTTGTCCTGGTTTTGCAGCACGGCCTGGACCTGGCCCAGGCGCCGGGCGAAATGACCACGGGCCTCGGTGCCCTCGTCGGCACCGCCATAGGCATAGCCGCCGTGGTTGAGGTAGACCTCGGCCAGGTCCTCGCGGCTGTGCCACAGGCGGCCGTCGATGGCGTTCTGCACCCCGGCGCCGTAGGCCCCGGGCTTGGAGCCGAACACCCGCCAACCAGCCTGGCGCCGCGCCTGCTCTTCATCCAGGCCGCTGGCCAGCAGCTCGGCACGCTCGCTGCGCACCCGCGCCGCCAGGGGATTCATGTCTTCCGGCTCATCCAGCGCCGCCACCGCATGCACGGCGGCATCGAACAGCTTGATCAGGTTGCCGAAGGCATCGCGGAAGAAGCCGGACACCCGCAGGGTCACGTCGACCCGCGGTCGATCGAGCAGGCTCAGGGGCAGGATCTCGAAGTCGTCGACCCGATGACTGCCCGCCGCCCACACCGGGCGCACGCCCATCAGGGCCATGGCCTGGGCGATATCGTCGCCGCCGGTGCGCATGGTCGCCGTGCCCCAGACCGACAGGCCGAGCTGGCGCAGGTGGTCGCCGTGATCCTGCAAATGGCGTTCGAGAATCAGGCTGGCCGAGGTGAAGCCCAGGCGCCAGGCCGTAGCCGTGGGCAGATTGCGCACATCGACGGTATAGAAGTTGCGCCCGGTGGGCAGCACATCGAGACGCCCGCGACTCGGCGCCCCGCTGGGCCCGGCAGGGACGAAACGGCCGTCCAGGGCGGACAGCACGCCGTGCATTTCTGCAGCGCCGCAACCGTCCAGTTGCGGTGCAACCCGCTCGCGTAGAGCGTCGAGCACGGCGAGGACCTCGTCCCAGGCCGGCTCGCTCGGCACTGCCGGCTCGCCAGCCAGGGTCCGTTCGATCAGTTGCGTCGCGAAGATTTCCAGGCGCTCGCGGGTATCCCCGGCGGTACGCCACGGACCGCAGTCCAGGTCCGCCAGCGACGCAGGACGCAATCCCTGCCAGGCCTCGCCCAGATCACAGTCCAGCGGATCGAAGCCCAGGCCCATGGCCCGCGCCAGCGCCCGTGGCAGGCTGGCATTGGCGCCACGGCCATCGCCACGGGCGACCCGCAGCAACGCTGCCAGGGTATCGATCCGCAGCCGGCCGACCGGCGATTCGCCGAACACATGCAGGCCATCGCGGATCTGCGACTCCTTGAGGTCGCAGAGGTAGGTGTCCAGCCGCGGCAGCCACACCGCCGCATCGTCCAGCGCGCCGTCGAGTTGCAATTCGCGGTCGATATGGTTGTCGCGCACCAGTTGCAGGATCTCTTTCTGCAATTCCACGGCGCGCCGCGGATCGAGCAGTTGCGCTTCGTAGTATTCGTCGGCCAGGCGCTCCAGGTTGCGCAGCGGGCCATAGGTTTCGGCGCGGGTCAGCGGTGGCATCAGGTGATCGATGATCACCGCCTGGGTGCGCCGTTTGGCCTGGGCGCCCTCGCCCGGGTCATTGACGATGAACGGATAGATATTCGGCAAGGGCCCGATCAAGGCGTCCGGCCAGCACTGCGCCGACAGGCCGACGCCCTTGCCCGGCAGCCACTCCAGGTTGCCGTGCTTGCCGACATGGATCTGCGCATCGGCGGCAAAGCCATGACGCAGCCAGAAATAGAAGGCCAGGTAGCCATGGGGCGGCACCAGGTCGGGGTCGTGGTAGACCGCGCTCTGGTCGAGCTGATAACCCCGCGCCGGCTGGATGCCGACGAAGGTCAGGCCCAGGCGCAGGCCGGCCACCATCATCCGCCCGCCACGGAACATCGGGTCCTGCTGCGGCTCGCCCCAGCGCTCGCGCACCGCCCGCTGGTTGGTTTCGGGCAATTGGGCGAAGGCCGCCAGGTAATCGTCCAGCGCCATGCTTTGCATGCACGGGCGCTGGTCGAGGCTGTCGAGGTCGTTGCTGACACCGCCGAGCAGGTCATGGATCAGTTGCGTACCGCTGTCCGGCAGATCACCGACCGGATAATCCTGCGCCTTTAACGCACGGAGGATATTCAGCGCCGCCGCCGGGGTATCCAGGCCGACGCCATTGCCGATACGCCCGTCGCGGGTCGGATAGTTGGCCAGCACCAGGGCCACGCGCTTCTGCGAATTCGGCAGGCGCGCCAGTTCGCACCAGCGCCGCGCCAGTTCGGCGACGAAGTCCATGCGCTCCGGCTGCGGCCGGTAGCAAACCACGTCGGACTGGCTGCGCTCGCTGCGCCAGGCCAGGTCCTTGAAGCTGATCGGCCGGGTGATGATGCGCCCGTCCAGCTCCGGCAAGGCGATATGCATGGCCAGGTCGCGAGCGCCGAGGCCCTGCTCGCTGGCCTGCCAGCCGGGTTCGTTGTCCTGGGCGCAGATAGCCTGCAACACCGGGATATCGCGGCGGAACGGACGCAGATGGGGCTGTTCCGGGCTGGACTGGGCGAAGCCGGTGGTGTTGATGATCAGCGCGGCGGCGGTTTCATCCAGCCACGCCTCGACCTGGGCCAGACAACCAGCTTCCTTGAGGCTGGCCACGGCGATCGGCAGCGGATTGAGCCCGGCGCCGTCAAGACGCTGGCAGAACACATCGATAAAGCCGGTGTTGGCCGCCTGCAGATGGGAGCGGTAGAACAGGATCGGCACCACCGGCCGGCCGGGCTGCCAGTCGCCACGCCACTCGGCCAGTCCGGCCTCGGCATGACGCGGGTGATACAGGCTGGTACGCGGCAGTTGCCGGGGCTCGTCCCAGGGGTAATCGCGCCCCAGCCAGAGACTGGCGAGGCAGTTGAACAGATTCAGGGCATTGGCCTTGCCGCCCTGACGCAGGAAGTGCCAGAGGCGCTCGGCCTGCTCGCCGGTCACACTGCCCAGGCTGCTCAGCTCCGGGTCCGGGCGGTCGTCGCCCGGGACCAGGATCAGTTGCACGCCACGGGCGGCCAGCTCGACCAGTTGCTCGACACCGTAGCGCCAGTAACCGATACCGCCATGCAGCGACACCAGGATCACCTTGGCATGACGCAGCACCTCGTCGATGTACAAATCGACCGAGGCGTGGTTCTGCACCTGCATGGGGTTGGCCAGACGCAGGCTGGGGTAATCCTCCGGCAGCTCGCGGGCGGTTTCCGCGAGCAGCGCCAGGTGCGAGTCACCGCTGCAGAGAATCACCAGCTCGGCCGGGGTCTGGCCGAGATCGGCAATGCTGTCGTCCGGCACGAAGCCGCCGGGCTGGGTCCGCAGCAGGTGCATGGATCAGGCGCCCAAGGCAGCGCGCAGGCGGGCTTCCAGGGCCACGGCATCGAGGTCCTGGCCGATCAGCACCAGGCGGGTAATGCGTGCCTCATCACTGCGCCAGGCGCGGTCGAAGTGCTTGTCGAAGCGCGTGCCCACGCCCTGGATCAGCAGGCGCATCGGCTTGCCGGGGATCGCCGCGAAGCCCTTGACCCGCAGGATGCCGGTGTCCACCACCAGCTGGGTCAGGGCGTCCAGCAGCAGGGCTTCGTCGGCCTCGGGCAGGTCGAGGGAGATGGAGTCGAAGGCGTCGTGATCGTGATCGTCGTGGTCATCATCGCCGTCATGGTGGGAATCATGGTGGGTGCGGCGGCCATCGATGTGGGCTTCCGACTCGGCACCGAGGCCCAGCAGCACTTCCAAGGGCAGCACGCCCTTGCTGGCTTCGATCACCTTCACTGCCGGCGGCAGTTCTTCCTGCACTTCGGCGCGCACTGCGGCCAGGGCCTCGGGGGCGATCAGGTCGGCCTTGTTGAGGATCACCAGGTCGGCGCTGGCCAGTTGGTCAGCGAACAGTTCATGCAGCGGCGACTCGTGGTCGAGGTTCGGGTCCAGTTTGCGCTGGGCATCGACCTGCTCCGGGAAGGCGGCGAAGGTGCCGGCAGCCACGGCCGGGCTGTCGACCACGGTGATCACTGCGTCGACGGTGCAGGCGTTGCGGATTTCCGGCCATTGGAAGGCCTGGACCAGGGGTTTGGGCAGGGCCAGGCCGCTGGTTTCGATCAGGATCTGGTCAAGGTCGCCACGGCGCGCCACCAGCTCGCGCATCACCGGGAAGAACTCTTCCTGGACGGTGCAGCACAGGCAGCCGTTGGCCAGTTCGTAGACACGGCCGTTGGCCTCTTCCTCGGTGCAGCCGATGCTGCATTGCTTGAGGATTTCACCGTCGATGCCCAGTTCGCCGAATTCGTTGACGATCACCGCGATACGGCGGCCATTGGCGTTGTCCAGCATGTGCCGCAGCAGGGTGGTCTTACCCGAGCCGAGGAAGCCGGTAACGATGGTAACGGGGAGTTTGGCCAGTGTTTTCATGTCGGATGCCCTTGGCAGGATGGCGGGCATGGGGGACGGCTGCCACGGACCTTGCGGTCTGGACGCGTTCGCCACCGGATCACCCCGCCCGGTTAATGTGCAATCTGTTCGAGGCAGGTCTCCTGGCTCGCGCGGTGTCCCGGGGACGCCATCGACGCCTTCCCGCCTTATATATCGGCAGTGGCAATGGTCGATGGGCTCAGCGCTTACAGTTGCGGGGGCAGCCGCGGCTTGGTACCGCGTTCCCGTCTTAGCTCCGACACTCGTCTTGCAGGGCCGGAGAACCTCGAAGCGGCAAGGCTACGCAGTGCCCGAAGGGCGGTCAACCGCTGTATTGACGGATGTCAACGCGCGTGATTTCCTAGCGCGATTCGTTTGGGTGCCTTTTTTATTACAAAAGGTGAAACGGGAAACCGGTACGTCGCGACCTTGCAGGTCTGACAAATCCGGTGCTGCCCCCGCAACGGTAGGCAAGGAAAGCGTCTGATCCACTGTGCCAGCAGTCCGGCATGGGAAGGAGACGCCGTGGTAATCAACCCCTTGCAAGCCCGGAGACCGGCCCAAGACCGATTTGACCAAACCCGCGGTGGGCGGGCGATGTTGCAACTCCTCGGCGCCTTGCGCCCGGGAGTTCTTCGCGCTTGCCCGTTGCCAGGACAACACCCCCAGAGGAAAGCGCCATGCCCATCACCAGCACCGCCAGCCACGCCAGCAGCACCTCCACGACCCTCAGCCAGCGCATCGTCGCTGCCGTCAGCGCCTCGGTCCTGGGCCTGTGCCTGGTCTACTTCGCCGGCTTCTCGCATATCGAAGCGGTGCACAACGCCGCCCACGACACCCGCCACAGCGCCGCCTTCCCCTGCCACTGAGGCCTGACCGCATGTTCACTCGCATCGCTCGCACTGCGGGCTTTACCGGTCTGCTGGCCGCGCTGTTGCTGACCCTGCTGCAGAGTTTCTGGGTCGCGCCGCTGATCCTCAAGGCGGAAACCTACGAAAACTCGGCCCCGGCCGCCGCTCATGAGCACGAACACGCCGATGCCGCTGCGGCCGGCGAAGGTCATCACCACGACGCAGAAGCCTGGTCGCCGGAAGATGGCTGGCAGCGCGTGCTGTCCACCACCGGCGGCAACCTGGTCGTCGCGGTGGGCTTCGCCCTGCTGCTGGCAGCCATGTACACCCTGCGCAACCCTGGCAGCGTCGGCGTCGGCGCGCTCTGGGGACTGGGCGGTTTCGCCGTGTTCTGCCTGGCGCCGAACCTCGGCCTGCCACCGGAGTTGCCGGGCACCGCTGCCGCCGATCTGGCCCAGCGCCAGTTCTGGTGGGTAGGTACCGCTGCCGCCACCGCCGTCGGCCTGGCGCTGATGGTGTTCGCCGGCAACTGGGTGCTCAAGGCTGCCGGACTGGCCCTGCTGGTGATCCCCCACGTGATCGGCGCGCCGCAACCGGAGGTCCATGAAAGCCTGGCCCCGGAAGCCCTGGAATCGCAGTTCATCGTTGCTTCGCTGCTGACCAATGCCGGCTTCTGGCTGGCCCTGGGCCTGATCAGCGCCTGGCTGTACCGGCGCCAAGCTGCCTGATGGCCGTCCCGCCCGGCGTGGCACCGCTGTACGCCGGGCTGGGCTGCCGTCGAGGCGTCCCGGCCAGTGAACTGGCCGGGCTGCTGCGGGATGTGATGCAGTCGCGCAACATGCCCTTCAGTGCCCTGGTCGGCCTGGCCAGCATCGACCTCAAGCGCGGTGAAAGCGGGCTGCTGCAACTGGCCAGCGACCTCGCCCTGCCCCTGCACTTCTTCAGCGCCATCGAACTGGCCTCGTTCGCCCCGCGTCTTAGCCATCGTTCCGCGATCACCTTCCGCCATAGCGGGTGTTATGGCGTGGCGGAAAGCAGTGCCCTGGCCCTGGCCGAGCGACTGGGCGGTGGTACGGCGCAACTGCGGGTCGAACGCATCGTGCGCGACGAGATGACCCTGGCATTGGCCTGGATCCCTGCTTCTGGCGGATAATTCGCCACCCTGCCTTCGCGAGACCTCTCATGACCGTTTATTTCATCGGTGCCGGCCCCGGCGATCCGGAGCTGATCACCGTCAAGGGCCAGCGCCTGATCCGCCAGTGCCCGGTGATCATCTATGCCGGCTCCCTGGTGCCCACTGCGGTGCTCGAAGGCCACAACGCCGAGACCCTGATCAACAGTGCCGAACTGCACCTGGAGCAGATCATCAAGGCCATCCGCGAGGCGCACGACAAAGGCCAGGACGTGGCCCGTGTGCACAGCGGCGACCCCAGCCTGTACGGCGCCATCGGCGAGCAGATCCGCCACCTGCGCGCATTGGGCATTCCCTACCAGATCATCCCCGGCGTCACCGCCACTGCTGCCAGCGCCGCCCTGCTCGGCTGCGAACTGACCCTGCCGGATATCGCCCAGAGCGTGATCCTCACCCGCTTCGCCGATTCGTCACCCATGCCGCAAGGCGAAGCCCTGGCCAGCCTGGCCAGCCACCAGACCACCATGGCAATCCACCTGGGGGTGCGTCATCTGCCACGGATCGTCGAGGAGTTGCGCCCGCACTACGGCGGCGACTGCCCGATCGCCGTGGTCCATCGTGCGACCTGGCCGGATCAGGACTGGGTGCTGGGAACGCTGGACGATATCGTCGAGCTGAGTGCTGCCAAGGGATTCCGGCGCACCGCACTGATTCTTGTTGGCCGGGTGCTGGCCGCCGACAGCTTCAGCGAGTCAGCGCTGTACCGCGCCGGACATGCCCACCTGTACCGGCCCTGAGGCGTATTGCATTGCCATCACTGCGCCTGCACAGTAGCGCAACCACCACCCAAGAAAGGATTTCCCCCGATGCTGGAACTTCGTCCTTGCTGCGAATGCTGTGCCACACCACTGCCGGGCGACAGCCGTGACGCGATGATCTGTTCGTTCGAATGCACCTATTGCCGCGACTGCGCGCAGGACACGCTCAAGGGCAAATGCCCGAACTGCGGCGGCGAACTGCAACCGCGGCCGGCGCGAGTGGGCGAGAAGCTGGCGAAGAACCCGGCGACCACACAGCGTACGGTGAAGGTCGAGGGGTGTGTGACGCACTGAAATCTGTGTTGCAACGGATGGCCCTATCGCCGGCAAGCCGGCTCTCATAGAACAACACATAACTTATTGATTTTGCAGGTATTTATGGGGGCGGGTTTACCCGCGATTACGATGGTGGCATCACCGACGCCATCGTAATCGCGGGTAAACCCGCTCCCACAGGGACCGCGTCGCTTTTAGACCTGTTCTCTGCGCGACAGCGCAGCCTGAAAGGCTGGGCCGGCTCCCACAGGGTTATGTGCCAACCATGGGCCTTGTGCCCGGCAAGATCACTGTGGGAGCCGGCTTGCCGGCGATAGCGCTCACATCAATGGGTCTGCATCTTGCTCTTGATGAAGCCCACCACCCAGGTCAGCACCGCACCACCGGCACCACCGCCGATCACGCTGCTGATAATCGCCGGGATATCGAGGGAACCCGCCGCCCCCGCTTCGGCCAGTGACTGATCGCCAGTGAGATGGGCCAGGATCTGCCCAACCACCACGCCACCCACCCCGCCGAGAATGGAATTGAGCAGCGGCCCCATGCCCTCCTTGCTCAACCCCGCCGCGTTGCCGCCTACCACACCACTGACGATCTGCACGATCAGACTGACAATATCCATCGCAATAGCCTCTCTTTAGCGTCTGGCAAGAACGCCTCGGGTGCGGGCTACTGCGGATACGGCACTACCAACGGGCATTGAGGCGTCGAGGTCCGACCGACGACGACAAGCTGTGGCGGATATCCGACAGTATATGTAGGACTTTTTACTTGCGCGAATAACGTGCCACAGCCCGGCTCAGGGCTTGACGTTCTTCAACTCGTTGAGCAACCCCAGCAATGCCTGGAGTTTGTCATCGCCGAACTGCTCGAGGATGCGCTGGTAGTTGCGCTCCATGTCCTCGCTCATGGCGATGAAGCACTGCTGGCCCTGCTCGGTCAGGCCGACGAAGACCCGGCGCTGGTCGCTGCTGGATTTCTTGCGTCGTACCAGGCCATCACGCTCCAGGCGGCTGAGCACTCCGGTCATGCTGGGCTTGAGGATGCACGCCAGCTCCGCCAGTTGATGGCTTTCCAGCTCGCCCTGCTGGCGCAGGATGCGGATCACCCGCCATTGCTGTTCGGTCAGGCCATGTTCGTTGAGGGAGGGCCGGAAGAAGGCCATGGCGGCTTCCCGGGCTTGCAACAGGGTGAGGGTCAGGGAGGGTCTTGGTTTCGGCATGGTCAGACTGATATCAACGGTGATTGCGCAGCTTAAGAGCCGGGCTTTCGGGCCGCAAGGGTCACTGTAGGACGCCGCTCCAGGTGTCGCCAGATTCGTTAAATATAATGAACTAGCACGTCCGTTATACGTCACATTTACGCCCACCATTTCAGGCAGTTAAACGATAAATCGCAGGTTTCACGTCAAAAAATACGCACACGAACGAATGAATCCGCTTGATATATTTAACGGCTCTGGCAAGCTATGCGGCAGGTTTCGACCGGGACCAGACCTTCGCGTGCATCCCGGCAGTGCTCGAAACCCCAGGCAGCGCCAGGTCGAGACCGGCGCGCCTGCACAACAATGACAGGCTGCGCCTGTCCCAAGGTGACATATGCCCAACAGCAACATTGGCAATAAGAATCAGAAATCCCGCAAACCCGTGGTCCTGATGACCATGGGCACTCAAGAGCGCAAGGGTCACGACTACCAGGTGATGACCCACAAGTACATCGTGCCGCTGGTGGAGCATGCCGGCTGCGTCCCGGTCATGGTGCCGACCTGCTGCGGCGTCGATGACCTCGAACAATATCTGGACATGGCCGACGGCGTGTACCTGACCGGCGCCGGGAGCAATATCGACCCGGCCCTCTATGGCCAGGAAAACCAGACCCCGGGCAAGGCCCAGGACCGCGACCGCGACCTCTTCGACCTGCCGCTGGTACAACTGGCGATCGCCCGTGGCCTGCCGATCTTCGGCATCTGCCGCGGCATGCAGGAAATCAACGTGGCCCTGGGTGGCGACATCTACCAGAAGGTCTACGCCGAACCGGGCTTTAACGACCACCGGGAAAACCCGGACGATCCGGTGGACGTGCAGTACGCCGCCTCCCATAGCGTGCGCCTGAAGCCAGGCAGCTGGCTGCAGGAGCTGCTGCAAAGCGACGAGATCCGCGTCAACTCGCTGCACGGCCAGGGCCTGAAAACCCTGGGCGATGGCGTCGAAGCGCTGGCCCATGCCGAGGACGGCCTGGTCGAAGCGATCCACGCACCGAGCCTGTCGCCGTTCCTGTTCGCCGTGCAATGGCACCCGGAATGGCAAGCGGCGAAGAACCCGGATTCGGTCCGGATGTTCGAGGCGTTTGGCGAAGCTTGCCGTATCCAGGCAGGCAAAAAGCAGCAAAACAAGACTCAAAGCATTGCTTGAGATTTATCTTTTAACTCATTGATTTAAAAGACTTTTAATAACATAAAAGGCCATATCGATCGCACATCGATATGGCCTTTTTGCTTGCTCTGGACGAAGGAAACCCATAACCAACTAGAAGAAACCACCGTAACCATCTGTTTTTAAATGATTTTCACAAAAAATAATTCACTTTAACTGTCACGCCCAACCCACTGTTTCACCAAGGATTGGCATCTACTGCCGGCGCCTTTTCAACACCGCTTCCGAGGCTTCCCTCGATCTGCCCCGACAGCGACCACACTCCGGCCATTACCCCGGTGCCGTGGTTCTCCATCAGGTTCTGCCATTCCTCATTCAACGCCGCATTGAGGATCACCCGCAGCTGCTCGACCATCTCTGGCCGATCACTCTCGTGCAGCATCGCGCCGATCCCGGCCGAGGCCACGGAAATCGCCATGCCGGCCGCCTTGCCCACCGCCGCCGCCACCGCACTGAGTGCGCCACGGGGTGCCAGGGTGGCCTCCAGCCGGGTACTGGCCTTGCTCGCTACCGACGACAGGCCGTTGTCCGAGGCCGTCGCATTGGCTGCCGCTGCCTTGCGAATCTGCTCGTCGAGGGCCAGCCAGGCCGGCAGTTGCACGAACGGCCGTGCCGCCAGCAGTTGATAAAGGCTGGCGCCACGCGCGGCGGGCGGCCCGAGGGCAATGGCCGGAATCCGGTTGAGGTGCAGGGAGAACTGGTCCGGCGCCGCACGGTAACGCTGGCCGATACCCTGGACCTGCTGATCGAGCAACTGAACGTAGAGTTCGGTCGCCCGCTCGCGAATCAGGTCCGGGTTGATCTGCTCGGCCACCGGCTCCAGCACCTTGTCGCGGTAGGCCTCCTGCAGGTACAGGGCCAGGCGGTTGTCCGGATGGTCGCGGTCCTGGCTCATCTTGTACCAGGCCACCTTGAGGGTCAGCCATTGCTGGGTCCAATAGCCGGTAAACCAGGGGATGAAGCTCTCCTCGGTACGCGCCTGGACCTGCTCGCGCCACACCCGCATCGAGCGTCGCGCATAGTCCCCGGCCGCACCGGCGGCGCCCCGAGAGGCCATGACGATCTCCCGGTCCACCTGCTGCCAGGCGGCTGGCGAAAGCACCACCGGTGGTACCTCGGGCACGCGATTGCGAGAGCCGCAGCCAGACAGGACCAGCAACAGCGCCACCCACCACACGCACCACAGGGACTGCCGATCCACCGTCGTCACCCATCGCCAGAGCTTCCTGGAGTATAGGAACGGTACGGCGGCGGCGATCTAACTTGTGGCGATATTCACCTGGCCAGCAATGGCCATTGCGCGAGGGAGTGGTAGCGGCCCTTGTACGACTCGTAGAGCACGAACTCCCGTGCATCCCAGCGAAACTCCGGGGCGACGGCCGCCTCCGGCACGCCTTGGCGGAAATCACGCATCAGGGTCAGGTGCGGGCGGAACTCCCGCGGATCGACCATGAAACCCAGCGGCAACAGCGCCTCCTGCAACTGATAGACCCAACGCAGCAGAGCCTTGGGTGGCTGCTCCGCGGTAAGCACCAGCGCCTGGCTGCGCCGCCAGACCTCCAGGCGATCGAGGATCAACGGTTCCAGCCGCTCCAGCGGCGCTATCCGTGCGGCTGCCTCAAGGATGGCCGGCAACTGGCTGACACCCACCGCGCCGAGAAACATCAGGGTCAGGTGGAAATTCTCCGCCGGCACCGGCTTGCCGCTGCGCAAGCGCAGGTCGGCGCGCCAGCGCGACAGCGCCTTGCCCTGGGCGGGCGCGCAGGGCAAGGCGAAGAACAGGCGCTTGAAAGGTTCAGTCGGGGCGGGATCTTTGGTGTTCACGAAACGCTCCTTGGGTGAATGGCGGCACTATGACTCAAGACACCACCACCCTGCCCGGCTATCCTCGACTGCGTCAGAAAAACCAACAACCTGGAAGCCTGCATGAGCATGGAACTGCGCATCGCCACTCCACAGGACGTCGAAACCCTGTTCGAGATCCGCACCAGCGTCACCCAGAATCACCTGTCCCGTGAGCAGATGGCTGAACTGGGGATCACTACTGAGGTACTGACATCGATCCTGCAAGCCGAACCCTGCGCCTGGATCGCACACAGCGATGGCAACGCCGCCGGCTTCGCCATGGTCGATGGCGAGGCCGGGGAAGTCTTTGCCCTGTTCGTCAGGCCGGGATACGAAGGTCGGGGGATTGGCCAGGCGTTGCTGGCCCTGGCCGAAGACTATCTGTTCCAGCGGCACCAGCGCATCTGGCTGGTCACCGATGGCGACCCAGGGATTCGCGCCAATGGCTTTTACCAGCGACTGGGCTGGCAGCAGGTCGGACGGGTGGATGAGCGGGATGTCAGGTATGAAAAAGGCCGCTGACCCGCGCTGGTGATTGGTTCATCGCTGCATGGGTATCTACACATCTCGAACGAAGGCCGACGCGGTCCCGGTAGGAGCTGCTTTAGCTGCGATGGACCGCGCAGC